>DAMABW010000026.1:0-5748 GCA_031999925.1 Massilia sp.
GGCGGCCATCGAAGAGCACAAGCCGGCCGTGGTCTTCCTGGCCTACCCGAACAACCCGACCGGCAATTTGTTCGCGACCGAGGACATCGAAGCCATCCTGCGCGCCCTGGGCGAGAACGGCATCGCCGTGCTCGACGAAGCCTACCAGCCGTTCGCGCGCCAGACTTTCATGGACCGCCTCGGCGAATTCGACAACCTGGTCGTGATGCGCACCGTATCGAAGCTGGGCCTGGCCGGCATCCGCCTCGGCTACATGACCGCCGCGCCAGCGCTGCTGGCCGAGTTCGAGAAGGTACGTCCACCTTACAACGTGAACGTGCTGACCCAGGTGGCGGCCGAGTTCGTGCTGGATCACGTCGAGGTGCTGGACGCCCAGGCGGCGTCGATCAACGCCGAGCGCGAGCGCCTGGCGGCCGAACTGGCGGCCCTGCCGGGAGTCGAAGTATTTCCGTCGGCGGCGAATTTCATTTCGCTGCGGGTAGCGGACGCCGCCGCTGTCTGCGCTAAACTCCTTGCCGAGAAGGTGCTGATCAAAAATTTGAGTAAAATGCACCCATCGCTGGCCAATTGCATTCGTGTGACGGTCAGCACGCCGGAAGAAAACTCCGCATTCCTGAACGGCCTGAAGGCGGCCCTCCCAGCAGCCTCCGCCTGAGCCAAACGAGCACCTTTTCATGACCCGCACCGCAGACATCACCCGCAACACCAACGAGACGCAGATCCGCGTCGCGCTCAATCTCGACGGCACCGGCCGCCAGAAACTGAACACCGGCGTGCCCTTCCTGGACCACATGCTGGACCAGATCGCCCGCCATGGCATGATCGACCTGGAAGTCGAGGCCGTGGGTGACCTGCACATCGACGCCCACCATACCGTCGAGGACACCGGCATCACGCTCGGCATGGCAATCGCCAAGGCCGTCGGCGACAAGAAGGGCATGACCCGCTACGGTCACTCCTACGTGCCGCTGGACGAGGCGCTGTCGCGCGTGGTGATCGATTTTTCCGGCCGCCCTGGCCTGGAAATGCACATCCCCTGGACGCGCGCCATGATCGGCACCTTCGACGTGGACCTGACCGGCGAATTCTTCCGCGGCTTCGTGAACCACGCCGGCGTGACCCTGCACATCGATAACCTGCGCGGCGTGAACGCCCACCACCAGTGCGAGACCGTCTTCAAAGCCTTCGGCCGCGCGCTGCGCATGGCGACCACGTTGGATGAGCGCGCCGCCGGCATCATCCCTTCGACCAAAGGCAGCCTGTAACGCCATGACGAACAAGATCGTAGTGGTCGATGGCCTCGGCAACCTGCGTTCGGTAGCGCAGGCCCTGCGCGCCGCCGCGCCGGAAGCCGACATCCTGGTTTCGAATAGCGCCGCCGACATCGACGCGGCCGACCGCATCGTGCTGCCGGGGCAGGGCGCCATGCGCGACTGCATGGACAGCTTGCGCGCCTCGGGCGCCGAAGACGCGCTGCGCCGCGCCGTCGCCACCCGCCCCGTGATGGGCGTGTGCGTGGGCGAGCAGATGCTGTTCGACGAGAGCGAAGAGAACGGTGGCACGCCGGGTCTGGGCCTGTTGCCGGGCAAGGTAGTGCGCTTCCAGCTCGATGGGAAAACCCAGGCCGACGGTTCGCGCTTCAAGGTCCCGCAAATGGGCTGGAACCGCGTACAGCAAACCCGCGCCCACCCGCTGTGGGAAGGCGTGGCCGACGGCAGCTACTTCTATTTCGTGCACAGCTATTACGTCGCGCCCGACGAGGCCAGCGACACCATCGGCGAAACCGACTACGGCGGCCTGTATACCTGCGCCGTCGCGCGCGATAACCTCGTCGCCACCCAGTTCCATCCCGAGAAGAGCGCAGCCGCCGGCCTGCGCCTGTACCGCAATTTCATCCACTGGAATCCTTGAACATCCGCGTTCATCCAACGTTCACTAACTGACCACGACCATGCTGCTGATCCCCGCCATCGACCTGAAAGACGGTCACTGCGTTCGCCTGAAACAAGGCGATATGGACCTCGCCACCGTCTTCTCCGAAGACCCCGCCGAAATGGCCCTGCATTGGCTTCAGCGTGGCGCACGCCGCCTGCACCTGGTCGATTTGAACGGCGCGTTTGCCGGTAAGCCGAAGAACGAACCGGCCATCAAGTCGATCCTGCAAGTCGTGCAGGAATTCGCCGAAGAGAACGGCATCGAGGAAATCCCGGTGCAACTGGGCGGCGGCATCCGCGACCTCGACACCATCGAGCGCTACCTCGACGACGGCATCAGCTACATCATTGTCGGCACCGCCGCCGTGAAGAATCCGGGCTTCCTGCACGACGCCTGCGGCGCCTTCCCCGGTTCGATCATCGTCGGCCTGGACGCGAAGGACGGCAAGGTCGCCACCGACGGCTGGAGCAAGATGTCCGGCCACGAAGTGATCGACCTGGCACAGAAGTTCGAAGGCTACGGCGTCGAATCCATCATCTACACCGACATCGGCCGCGACGGCATGATGGGCGGCGTGAACATCGAAGCCACCGTGCGCCTGGCGCAAGCGGTGCGCATCCCGATCATCGCCTCCGGCGGCCTGCACAACCTGGCCGACGTCGAAGCGCTGTGCGCGGTGCAGGACGAAGGCATCGAAGGCGTGATCTGCGGCCGTTCGATTTATGAAGGCACGCTCGACCTGGCATCGGCCCAGGCGCGCGCCGACGAACTGACCGAGGGCGAAGAAGCTTAACCCCATGCTGGCAAAACGTATCATCCCCTGCCTGGACGTGACGGGCGGGCGCGTCGTCAAGGGCGTCAATTTCACCGAGCTGCGCGACGCCGGCGACCCCGTCGAGATCGCGCGCCGCTATGACGGGCAAGGCGCCGACGAAATCACCTTCCTCGACATCACCGCGTCGAGCGACGGCCGCGACCTGATCCTGCCGATCATCGAAGCCGTTGCGTCGACCGTGTTCATTCCGCTCACCGTGGGTGGCGGGGTGCGCAAGGTCGAGGACGTGCGCCGCCTGCTGAACGCCGGCGCCGACAAGGTGAGCATGAACACGTCGGCCGTGCAGAACCCGCAACTGGTCTTCGACGCCTCGCAAAAGCACGGCTCGCAGTGCATCGTGGTGGCGATCGACGCCAAGCAGACCGCACCCGGCAAATGGGAAGTCTTCACCCACGGCGGCCGGAATGCCACCGGCATGGACGCGGTGGAGTGGGCCGTCAAGCTGCAGGAACTGGGCGCCGGCGAACTGCTGCTGACCAGCATGGACCGCGACGGCACCAAGTCCGGTTTCGATCTCGGCCTGACGCGCGCCGTGTCGGATGCGGTGGGCATTCCGGTGATCGCCTCGGGCGGTGTCGGTGGGCTGCAAGACCTGGCCGATGGCGTGCTCGAAGGGCATGCCGATGCGGTGCTGGCGGCATCCATCTTCCACTACGGCCAGCACACGGTCGGCGAGGCCAAGCGCTACATGGCCGAACGCGGTATCCCGATGCGACTGGATTGAAGATGACGCTAACCAATGCAAACGCCGCTTCGAACGCGAAGTGGCTGAAGAAAGTGCGCTGGGACGAGAACGGCCTGGTGCCGGTGATCGCCCAGGAAGCCGCCACGGGCGACATTTTGATGTTCGCCTGGATGAACCGCGACGCCCTGGCGCGCACGGTGGAACTGGGCGAAGCCGTCTACTGGAGCCGCTCGCGCAAGAAGCTGTGGCACAAGGGAGAAGAGTCCGGCCACACGCAGAAGGTGCTGGAAATGCGCCTCGATTGCGATGAGGACGTGATCCTCTTGAAGATCGAGCAGGCCGGCGGCATCGCCTGCCATACCGGCCGCCATTCCTGTTTCTTCCAGAAGTTCGACGGCGAAGACTGGCAGGCAGTAGAGCCGGTGCTGCAGGACCCGGAAACGATTTACACGAATACGAAGAAGACCCCATGAGCGAGATCCTGGCCCGCGTGGCCGCGACCATCGAAGGCCGCAAGCCCGAGAACGGCGGCGACCCGGCGACGTCGTATGCCGCCAAACTGTTCGCCAAGGGCGACGACGCGATTTTGAAAAAGATCGGCGAAGAAGCCACCGAGACCGTGATGGCGGCGAAAGACGCGCGCATGTCGGGCGACACGTCGAAAATCGTGTACGAAGTGGCCGACCTGTGGTTCCATTCGATGCTGCTGCTGGCGAAGTTCGACCTCACGCCGCAGCAGGTGCTGGACGAACTGGCAAGGCGTGAGGGCGTGTCCGGCCTGGAAGAAAAAGCGTCGCGCAAGGACATCTGAAAACGGTTTGCGCGTGATTCGTCATGGCGCCGTCATGGTTTCCCCTTACTATGCGAAGATTGACGAGTCTGAAGTGCCCCCCAAGGTCGGCACTTTGCCTCTTACGGAGACAACATGGATAACTGCATTTTCTGCAAGATCGTCGCCAAGGAGATTCCGGCGAACGTCGTCTACGAAGACGACGATGTGCTGGCCTTCAAGGACATCAACCCGGCGGCGCCGGTGCATTTGCTGGTGATTCCGAAGGTGCACGTGGCAACCCTGTCCGACGTGACCGACGACCACACCGCGGTGCTGGGCAAGATGCTGGCGCTGGCGCCGCGGCTGGCGGCGGAGCAGGGCGTGGGCGTGACCACGGATGCCAATGGCCAGCGCAGCGGCGGCTTCAAGACCCTGATCAACAGCGGTCCGAATGGCGGGCAGGAGGTGTATCACCTGCATTTGCACATGTACGGCGGCGAACGGCCGTGGCGTGGTTTGGGTACGTAATATAAGAGGCTGCGGCGCCGCAATTTGCGGCCTGCGGCCGAAACGTAGGGTGGGCACTCCGTGCCCACGCGGTACGCACGGTTTCGTAGTCCGCTGCTGTGAGATGTCGCTCGAAACGCATGCAATGAAACCAGACGTGTGCATGGCCGGGTTTGAAGCTGGCGAGCGACGCATCACTGCCTACGCCAAACGCACACGCACGTAACCGCGTGGGCACGGAGTGCCCACCCTACGGTCGGTAGCCGAGCCATAGCAACGTCCCCAATGAGGCATGCTGTGGCATTGGCTCTTGACAATATTCTTTTGGCCGGGTCAAGAAGGGCCGCATGGCTTATACTGGCACGGTATGTTTGACTGCACCAATTTCAGGCGCACGCGCCTGCGAAGGAGATAACGATGGGTTCGATGAGTATTTGGCACTGGGTAATCGTGCTGGTGGTGGTGGTGCTGCTGTTCGGTACCAAAAAACTGGGCAATGTCGGTTCGGACATCGGCAAGGCCGTCAAAGGCTTCAAGGATGGCGTGAAGGGCGAGGAAGAGAAATCCGCAGCCAATCCGGCCAACCCTGCCAGCCCGACGCAACAGGTGGCGGACAAGTCGACGATCGACGTCGAGACCCGCGAAAAACACCGTTCGTAATTCGCTCGCCCCATGATCGACCTGGGACTGTCGAAGATCGCCATCATCGGTGTGGTGGCGCTGATCGTGATCGGCCCTGAAAAGCTGCCGAAGGTGGCGCGCATGGCCGGCACCCTGTACGGGCGCGCCCAGCGCTACCTGCAGGACGTGAAATCCGAGGTCAGCCGCGAGATCCAACTCGACGAACTGCGCAACCTGCACAAGGAAGTGGCGGACAGCGCGGCCGAGTTCCAGTCCGACATCGAGCACCACATGTCGAGCACCGTGAACGACGTCAAGTCGGCCTGGGAGGGCGATATCCAACCGACCATCGCCACGCCTGCCATGCCATCGGCCACGATCGACGACCTCGAA
>DAMABW010000026.1:5758-21194 GCA_031999925.1 Massilia sp.
ACTTCCGGCGCAAGAAGCTGGTGCGTTCGTCCGCCGTGCCGGCCTGGTACAAGCACCGCCATGGCGGCAAGACCCGGGTGTTGTCGGGCGCCGCACGCGTGCGCAAGTTCAGGCCGGGCGTGAAATCCTCCAATAGTTCCTTTTTTTAGATGACGACCGAAGAAGCGCCAGTCGAAGAAACCTTCATCTCCCACCTCGTCGAGCTGCGCGACCGCCTGGTCAAGGCCATCATCGGCGTGGCGCTGGTCTGCATCGCGTTGATGATCTGGCCGGGGCCGAAGGAGGTCTACGATTTCCTCGCCGAGCCGATGCTGCAATCGCTGCCGCCGGGTGCGAAGATGATCGCCACCGGCGTCGTCTCGCCCTTCCTGGTGCCGATGAAGGTGACGCTGATGGTCGCCTTGATCATCGCGCTGCCCTGGGTGTTCTACCAGGTCTGGGCCTTTGTCGCGCCAGGCCTGTATGCCCACGAAAAGCGCCTGGTGCTGCCGCTGGTGATCTCGTCCTCGCTGCTGTTCATCGGCGGCGTGGCCTTCTGCTACTTCCTGGTGTTCGGGCGCGTGTTCCACTTCATTGCCGAATTCGCGCCCTCGACGATCGCGGTGATGCCGGACATCGAGAACTACCTCGACTTCGTGATGTCGATGTGCCTGGCCTTCGGCGCCACCTTCGAGGTGCCGGTGGTGGTGGTGATCCTGGTGCGCATGGGCATCGTCAGCATCGAGAAGCTGAAGTCGATTCGCCCGTACATGATCGTCGGCGCCTTCGTGATCGCGGCCATCGTCACGCCGCCGGACGTGGTCAGCCAGCTGGCCCTGGCCATTCCGATGTGCCTGCTGTTCGAGCTCGGCCTGCTGGTGGCGCCGATGTTCGTGCGCATGACGCAGGCGCCGGAAGAAACGGCATAAAAAACAAAACCGGGCTTGCCCGGTTTTTTTACGTCCCCCGCTTATTTGCCCGGCTTCGTCTTCCCGCCGCGGATGTGCGCCAGCACCTCCTGCTCGCGCCCGGCCGCCACCAGCTGGGCCGGCGTCTGGCCGCCGAACGCCTCGAGCGGCGCATCCATCCAGGCACTGGCCGCCTCGTCCTTGCCAAGTATCCCCTTCATCTCGTGCATGACCGCGTAATACACCTGTGCCTTGCGCGACTGCGCATCGAAGCGGGCGCGCAGGGCGGCCATGGCGTCGGTCGTGATCTGTCCGTCAGTGCTCATGCTGATTGTCGTCCGATAAAAAACACCATCATACCTGCCCAGCAAAAATGCTTGACCCTGACGCGGCGTCAGGCTTTATCGTTATGTGCATTCGGACAACATTATGGAGAGCGCCATGCTCCTCAAGATCGGCGAACTGGCACGGCAAACCGGCCTCACCGTGCGCACCTTGCACCACTACGATGCCATCGGGCTGCTGCGCCCGAGCGGACGCGCGGAGAATGGCTATCGCCAGTACAACCGCAACGACGTCGCGCGCCTGCACCAGATCCAGGCCCTGCGGCGCCTGGGACTCAGCCTGGAAGAAGCGGGTGCATTGCTGGCGGGCGAGAATGCGGATATTGGCGCCATCGTCGCCCAGCAGATCGCCCACCTGAACAGCCAGATCGAGAACGCGACCCTGCTGCGCGACCGCCTGCAGCGCCTGCAGGAAGATTTCGTCACGGCGGCCGAGCCGGACCTGCAGGAATGGCTGGCCACGCTGGAACTGATGGCGATCTTCGACAAGCACCTGACGCTGGAAGAAACCGCGCGCTGGCGCACCCATGCGCAGGCAAGCCGCGCCGACGAGGGCCGCGCGTGGAAGGAACTCGCCGAACACATCCACGGCCTGATCCGCGCCAGGGTGCCGCCCGCATCGCCTGATGCCCAGGATTGCGCACGCCGCTGGATGGCACTGGTCGACCCGCACCTGAAGCGCAGCCCGCAACTGATGCTGAAGATGGATGCCCTCTACCGCGACCAGCCTGACCTGCAGGCCGCCGCCGGCCTGGATCACCTGCTGTTCGAATATGTCGGCGAGGCCGCCGCCCACTACCGCCTCGCCCTGTATGCACGCCACCTGACCCCGGCCCAGCTGGAAGGCATGCGCGAAAGCTTCCTGCGCCATCCGAACGGCCTGTGGGTGGCGCTGTGCCGCGACCTGGGCGCGCTGATGGATACGGGCGCGGCACCAGCCGATCCGGCAGTGCAGGCGCTGTGCCTGCGCTGGCGCCAGCTGTTCGCCGAATGCTATGGCAGCGACCCGGAGGTCAAGGCACGCATCCTGCATGCCCAGGCCACCGATCCGCAGCTGATGCTGGGCAGCGTCTGGGACACGCCGCTGCGCGCCTACCTGGACGCCGGCCTGGCCCACCTCGAACCGCAGGAGGCCAGCCATGTCTGAATCGAATACGTCCGGGAGCGCCCTATGGCGCAACACGAATTTCCGCTGGCTGTGCGGCGGCGGCGTCATCTCCCTGCTGGGCGACCAGTTCACGATGATCGCCTTGCCCTGGCTGGTGCTGAAACTCAGCGGCGACCCGCTGGCGCTGGGCGGCGTGCTGGCGGCGATGGGTGTGCCGCGCGCGGTGCTGATGCTGGTTGGCGGCGCCCTGGTCGACCGCAGCTCGCCGCGCCGCATCCTGCTGCTCACCAAGTACGCCAACGCGGCCTTCATCGGCCTGCTCGGCGTCCTGGTGCTGATGGCGCGTGTCGACATGGCGCTGGTCTATGTGCTGGCGGCAGCCATCGGCGTGTGCAGCGCCTTTGCCTGGCCGGCCGGCAGCGCGCTGCTGCCCGGCGTGCTGGAACCGGCCCTGCTGGCGCCGGCCAACGGCATCCTGATGGGCATGCGCCAGGTCGCGATGTTGTTCGGTCCCTTGCTGGCAGGCGTGGTGATCGCGGCCGGCGGCGACGCCAGCGGCGGCATCGCCGATGCGCGCGGCCTCGGGTTCGCCCTGCTGTTCGATGCGCTCAGCTATCTGGTCTCGGCGGCCACGCTGGCGCGCGTGCGTCCTTTGTCAGCCAACGCACCGCCCGCTGCGAACAAACCGCCGCTGCTCGACAGCCTGAAGGCCGGCCTGCGCTACTGCTGGGACGACACCACCCTGCGCGCCTGCTTCCTCTACTGGGGCGCAATCGCCCTGTTCGTCTCCGGTCCGCTGCAGATCGCCATGCCGCTCTTGGCCGAGCGCCTCGGCGGCGCCGGCACCTACGGCAGCCTGATGGCGGCCCACGGCGCCGGCATGCTGGGCGGGATGCTGCTCTCGAGCCTGCTTCCGGGCCTGCGCATCGCCAACTTCGGCACGACGCTGCTGGTGGCCGACGGGATGGTCGGCCTGCTGTTCATCGCCATGGCCGGCGTGGCCGGTATCTGGCAAGGCGTGGCTTTGCTGGTGGCGCTGGGCGTGATCGGCGGCTACCTGCAGGTGGCGATGATGTCCTGGCTGCAGCGACGCATCAGCCTCGACATGCTGGGGCGCGGCATGGCCTTGCTGATGTTCCTGTTCATGGGCCTGGCGCCGGTGTCGGCGGCGCTGAGCGGCTGGCTGGTGGGGATTGTCGGCCTGGGTGCGATCTTCGCCGGGTCGGGCCTGGCGATGCTGGCGGTGGTGCTGTTCGGGTATGTCGCGACGCCGATCAGGCACTTGAGCGAGACCTGATCAGCCGCCGGCTGCCAGCGCCGGCCGCGTCGCCAGCCGGGTCTTCACATACATCAGCCATTGGTCGTTCTCGTCGATGTTGCCGTCAATGGTCTCGATTTTCTCGAAACTGCGCCACGTGACAGGCGAATTCTGGAACACGAGGTAGCTTTCTCCCAGCACGAAGCTGGGCGAGACGACGCAGTCGCTTTCGTTGATGGTCCGGCCGCCGCCATGCTTCCAGAATGCCGGCGCGGTGTGGTGCTCGAAGCTCGAATCCTTGTGGTTGCCGCTCGCCGTGAGACCCATCAGCGTGAAGCTCGCCTGATCGGCTCCGGCCAGGCGTTGCCGCACGACGAAGCGATACTCGACCGCGGACCCTCCGAACGACGTCGCGCCCACCACCGTCGCCACCGTGACGTCCCTTGCCTGCATGAGCTGTTCGTCCACCCCGATCAGCAACTGGGGCGGAGGACGATAGCAGGCCGACGCGTCGTGGATGGTGCATGCGCAGAGCAGGACGATCAGGCTGGATAGTGGCTTCATTGTGTGGTGATGTAATGGTTTGTGCATGCGATGCTAGTGCGGCCGTTTGTCCCGGGATCGAAACAGGCTGAGCACGATGGATCCAAAAAACAGGAATACGAACAGGGTACCGACAGCACCCCCACCGACGACGAGCAAGCTCAGCATTACCTTGAACCCGGCCGTATTGGCCAGATCGAACTCGTCAGGCGGGAGTGAGCCAAGCCAGCAATAGATACCGACGCACGCAACCAGCGTCAGAACAGCCCACGCCGTTACGAGCTTACGCATCCTTGCGCTTGAAGAATTTGCTCAGCCCTGCCACCAGCCCGAAGCCCGCGATCAGGATAATCTTGGCAAACTTCGCCAAAAAGGCCGCGATCACCGCGAACAGCCCCAGCTTCTTGGCCGCGACACCGGTCACGAGCGCCGCGATGCCGTATTCCGCCACCTTGTCGGTGCTGGGATTGAAATCGCCGTAGCTCTTGCCGGCATTGAAGCTGGTCTGGGTCAGCAGGTTCTGCACATAAGGTTTGTTCTGGGGCAGCGAATCGAGGCCGGACACCAGGTTCATCGACAGGTAGCCTTCGCGGCCCAGCACATAGGTGTTGTAGTTGACGCCGTGCTCTTCGTCGCCGGCGCCCTTGTCCTTGCTTTCGATGGCCCATACCAGGCGGTGCGTGGCCTTGTCGTAGGTCGGTTTCTGGCTCCAGCCGACGATCTCCATGTCGGCCATGCCGCGTGCCTGGCGTTCCTTGTTGCCTTCCTCGGTACCGTCCTTGATGCCGGTGAGCAGTTCGTCGGCATCCCAGTCGGCCGCTTCGTCGTCCTTGATGTAGCCGGCGTCGATGTAGCGCGGCACGATGAAGCTGTCGCTGTCGGGCGGCAGGATCAGGCCGAGGCGGGTCGGGTCGGCGCCGTTGCCCATGGCTTTCAATAGCTGGTCCGCCTGCGGCTGGGGAATGAAGGAATAGCCCTCGGGGAGCTTCAGCGTCGCCTGCTTGCCGAGCGGGATCTGCGCCGGCCCGGTCTGCATCACCGCCCGCACCGCCTCGCTGGCCGCTTTCATTTCCGCTTCCTGGTCGATCTGTCCGGGCTGTGCTTGGGCGTTGGTCAATGCGAACGAAACGAGCAGTGCGCCGGCGGCGCGCGTGGTCCATGCAGTGTTCATGACTTCCCCGATGGTTGCCCGGCAGGATGCGCCGAGGTGTGATTGTTCTTGATGTGCTGCTATTTTAAGCGCCGGAATGGCCGCCAATACTCTCCAATTATTACCATTTTGAAATGAAAAAATCGGGTGACGGTGTCGATTCCGGCCTTGTCCAATCGTCTGGGAAGAAAACCACCACACGGCAAAGGAGACCGCCATGACGATGCCATCGATCCCCACGATTACCGCGTTCGCCCGCTCGCCCGATGGCGGCAAGGGACTGGCACGCGACACCCGCGTGCGCTGGGCGCTCGAAGAAGCGGGCCAGGCTTATGAGGTGCGTTATTTGTCCTTCGCGGCGCTGAAGGAACCCGCGCACCGGGCGCTGCAGCCCTTTGAACAGATTCCGAGCTACGAGGAAGGCGGCCTGGTCCTGTTCGAATCGGGTGCGATCGTGCTGCATGTCGCCGAGCGCTGGCCGGGACTGCTGCCCGCCGAGCCGCATGGCCGGGCGCGCGCGATCGCCTGGATGTTCGCGGCGCTGAATACGGTCGAGCCGCCCATACTCGAGCTGCAGGTCGCTCGGTATCTCGAGGGCGACAAACCCTGGTACGAGGAGCGTTTGCCTCTGGTGAAAGACCGGATCCGCGGGCGGCTCGACGAACTGGCGGTCCGCCTCGGCGACCGCGACTGGCTCGACGGCGCCTTCAGCGCGGGCGACCTGATGATGGTGTCGGTGCTGCTCAGGCTGAGAACCTCGGGCCTGCTCGACGAATACCCGACGCTCGCCGCTTATGTGGCGCGTGGCGAAGCGCGGCCCGCCTACGGGCGCGCCTACGCGGCGCAGGCCACGGCCTTCAGGGAAAACGGGGCCGTCGACCCGGGCGGCCGGGGCTAGGAGGGCCCAGCGCCGGCCATGTCAGTTTGTCGGCAGGCGGCCGCCATTGCCCAGGCCGCCTTCGACCGATTGCGCCTTGTAGCTGCGCACCGCCTTGACCATCTGGTTGTACGAATCCATGAAGGAGGCGGCCAGTACCTTGCCCTGCGGCGTATTGCTGAAGCCGCTGGCGCCGGCCAGGCCGTGGTGGAAGAAGCCGGCCATCATGCCGAAGTCCCAGTTCTTCGCGCTGCCTTCGGCGGCGGCCAGCTGCAGCCCGGAGCGGTTATCGGTCAGCAGCAGCATCGTCGACGCTTCGTTCGACTTCATGGAGCTGCCGATCAGCGATGCCACGATGCCGGCCTTCCCGCCGATCAGCGCGCCGTAATCCTTCGTTCCCTTGGCGCTGAAGGTCACCGACGGCGTGACCGTGTAGTCCGCCGCCACCATCTGCCCCTTGCCGATGTTGCTGGTCTTGCGCAGTTCGCCCGATTCCATCAGGGCGCGCTCGGTCTGCATGTTGCGGAAGGCCTGGCCGCGCTCGACGATGGCGATGCAGTTCGACTGCTGGATGATCATGCGCAGCAGCGGTACCGTGCTCTGCATCCTGTATTCGGCGGTGAACTGCTGGATCCAGGGCTGGTTCGCTTCCTCGACGATCGACAGCGTGCCCAGGGTCTTGTCGCATTTTTCGAGTTGTTCGTCGGCGCCGATGGCGGTGGCGCCGCCCGCCGATCCGGTAGCCGCGGTCTTGGCGCCAAAGGCGCCGAGGCTGGGTGTCGTGGAGCAGCCGGCCAGCGCCAGCGGCAGGAGCAGAGGCAAGAGGTAGGTAGTCTTCATGCAGGGTCCCGGTTGGATTGTTGGATGATAAACAGCGAGCATCATCGTAAGGGGAGCCTTGTCGCGGGACTTGTGGCCGGTCAAGCGGGCAGGGCGCTGCAGTCGGCCGCGCACAAAGGACGGTTTTCCTGGCAGGAGCAAAAAGACAGGAACGAAAAAAAACCGGGGCACGCGGCTCCGGTCTCGGTTGCACATCTTGCGCCGAATCAGTCGCGCATCAGCTCCGCGATCATCTTCACCGGCGCATTGCCGTAGCTGAGGAACTGGTCGTGGAAGGCTTTCTGGTTGAAGCGCTCGCCCAGGGCCTGCTTGCGCTGTTCGCGCAGTTCCATGATTTCGCTGTAGCCGCTGTAGTAACTGGTCAGCTGCACCGACGACAGCTGCACGCGGCGCCACTTCTCGGTCGCTTCCTGGCGCGTCTGGAAGGCCTGGTTCACCAGCAGGTCCATCGCCGCTTCCTGGCGCATGCCCAGCACGTGCACCGAGTAGTCGAGGATGGTGTTGGTCACGCTGCGCAGGTTCCACTTCGAGTACATCAGCCACATCTCCGGCGCGTTGCCGCCGTAGCCGGATTCGAGCATCATGCGCTCGCCGTACACGGCCCAGCCTTCGACCATGGCGCCGTTGCCGAACAGGGACTTCACCAGCGACGGCGAACGGTTCGCGTGCACCAGTTGGGCATAGTGGCCAGGGATGGCTTCGTGGATGTTCAGGATCTGCAGGATCCACTCGTTGTACTCGCGCAGGCTGCTCTCGGCCTGCTCGGCCGACAGACCATCCAATGGCGTCACGTTGTAGTAGGTGCGGTCCTTCGGACGGTAAGGGCCGGGCGCGTCGATGCTGGCGCCGGCCACGCCGCGCTGGTACATCGGCGTCTCGCGCACTTCCAGCGGCTTGTTCGGGTCGAGCGTGAGCAGGTCGTGCTTGATCACCCAGTCCTGCAGTTCCGGAATCTGGCGCCGGATCTCGGGCAGGAAGTTCTCGCGCGCGACGTGGCGTGCCGAGAGCTTATCGATTAGCATGCCGATCTTTTTAAAGCGATCTTCCGGTTTCGCCACGCCGGCCATGTAGCGCGGCCAGAGTTCGTCCGAGATCGTGTTCATGCGCGCCAGCAGTTCCTCGCGCGTGCGCAGGGCCTTGCGGAAGGTCTGCTCGGCGCTGCTGGCCGACTGGATCTCGAGCGCGAACTTCTGTTCGTACAGCGCCTTGCCCAGCCTGAACGGACGCGCCTGTCCGCTTTGGGCCAGGGTCTTGTCCGTCTTTTCCAGGTAATCGACGTAACCCAGCACCGCAGTGCCTGCTTTGTCGATGCGCTGCGCGAAGATCGCCTTTTCCTGGTCATTCATGATCGATTCCTGGGCCGCCTGGCCCAGGTCGGCCAGCACGGCGAGGGTACCCGGCGCCTGGGCGATCGCCAGCTGGGTGTGTTCGCGCGTCGGAGTCTTGATCGTCGCTTGCGCCGCCTGGTAGTAGGCCGGCACATCGGCCAGGCGTTTGAGGATGGTGCGAAGGCGCTGCGGCTTGGCCGCGTAGTCGGTGTTCAGGATCAGGTCGAGCGGCTGGGCCACGTTGTACAGCGACGGATTCCATTCGAACTCGCGCAGCGTGGTCAAACGCCAGCGGTCGGTCTCGAGCTTGTTGATCAGGAGGGCGACGTCGGTACGCTGGCGCGGCGACATCTGGCGCTGATCCAGCTTGCGGAATTTTTCCAGCCACTCGTTGGCGAACGTGAGTTTCTTGGCGCGCGTGGCGTCGTCGGGGATGGTGAGATTGGCGGCGGCGTCGAACTTGCCGACCGAGATGCCGCCTTCCGGATCGACGCGCCAGAGCGCGGTCAGGTATTGCATGCCGAGCGAATCGGCGCGGCGGTCGAGGCGCTTTTCGGGGCCGCCCGATTTGGCGGCAACGGCGGCGGTTGCACCGCTTGCGGCGGCGGCGGCCACGGCCTTGCCCTTCGACTTGCCCTTGGCGGCAGGCGCCTTGGCCTTGGACGCTTTGGATTTGACGACTTTCGACGCCTTCGGCTTGGCGTTCTTGGTCTGCTTGGCGCTGGCGGGCGCCAGTGCGAGGCTGGCGAGAATGACTGCCAGCGCGAGTTTCGTTTTCATCATCTTGATCGGCCCTGTGGTGTAGAGATCGGGGCGCTGGGCGCAACGGGAGACGCAGGCCAGCGCGCCAGAGTAGCACCATTCAGGCTGCTTGCGGGCGGCTGAAACATGTCGTCACGTTTCGACCAGGCGCCCGCATCGTCATCCGCTCGCGGGTTCGCTTGCAAAAGCGGCAATGATCACATGGATGGGCTCAGCGCGCCAGTCCCTGCCGCAGCATCGCCAGCATGTCGCCCGGGGACATGCGCGCCGCCATGTCGCCGCCTTCGAGCAGGCTGTCGGCCAGGTCGCGCTTGTGGCCGTGCAGTTCGACGATGCCTTCCTCGATGGTGTGGCGCGCCACCAGGCGGTAGATGGTCACCGGCCGCTGCTGCCCCATGCGGTGCGCGCGGTCCGATGCCTGGTCTTCCACCGCCGGGTTCCACCACGGGTCCATGTGAATCACGTAGTCGGCCGCCGTCAGGTTGATGCCGACGCCGCCGGCCTTCAGGCTGATGAGGAAGAGGTCGCCCTCGCCGGCCTGGAAGGCGTCGACCCGCTTTTTCCGCTCCTGCATCGAGGTCGACCCATCGAGGTACTGGTAGCCGATACCACGTTCGTCGAGCAGCTTGCGAATCAAGGTCAGGTGGTCGACGAACTGGCTGAACACCAGCACCTTGTGGCGGTTTTCCAGCAGGTCGTCGATCAAGTGCGCAAAGGTATTCAGCTTGCTGCTGGCGATACCCAGCCCCGGCGCGACGAGCTCCGGATTGCAGACCGCACGGCGCAGCCGCATCATCTCGGCCAGGATGGCAATCGACTTCTGGCTTTCCGGCGCCTCCAGCGCGGCAAGTTTATCGAGCGCTTCGCGCCGCAGCGATTCGTAGAGCGCGGTTTCTTCCTGCGTCAGTTCAACCGGGATCACGATCTCGGTACGCGGCGGCAGCTCGGTCAGCACCTGGCTCTTGGTACGGCGCAGGATGAAGGGCTGCGTCAGGCGGCGCAGGCGGGTACGCGCCCCGGCTTCGGCGCGCTTGTCCTGGGCCTTTTCGATCGGGCCGGCAAAGCGCAGCTGGAACTGGTCGGCGGTGCCGAGCAAACCAGGGTTGATGAACCGGAACAGGTTCCAGAGTTCGCCCAAGTGGTTTTCCAGCGGCGTGCCGGTAGCGATCATGCGGAAGTCGCCACGCAAGGCCATCACCGCTTGCGAGCGGCGCGTGGCGGCGTTCTTGAAGGCCTGCGCTTCGTCCAGCACCAGCGTGTGCCAGTGCTTGTTCGCGAACAGCGGCGCTTCCAGTTGCAGCAGGCCGTAGCTGGCGACGATCACGTCGAAGGCGCCGGCGCTTTCCAGCATCTCGGCGCGTTCGCCCGGGCCGAACAGCTTGATGTTCAGGGTCGGCGCGAAGCGCGCCGCTTCCGCGACCCAGTTGGTGCAGACCGACGTCGGCGCCACCACCAGGGTCGGGCCGTTCGGCGCGCGCAGCAAGATCAACGCCAGCGCCTGCAGGGTCTTGCCGAGACCCATGTCGTCGGCCAGGCAGGCGCCCACGCCCCAGTGCGCGAGGCGCGCCAGCCACTCGAAGCCTTCGCGCTGGTAATCGCGCAGCTCGGCCTGCAGGGTGGACGGCAGCGGCGGCTCGTAGGCGGCGTTGTCCGCCATCTTTTGCAGATGCGTGCGCCAGGCCTTGTCGAATTCCACGTTGCCGGCGTCGAGCGCCAGTTCTTCCAGCGCGAAGCTGGCCAGCGGATGCACGCGCAGCGCTTCGTCGTTCGCATCGGTGTAGGCGGCAAGGTCGGTGAGCCGGCGGTGCAATTCGTTGGTCAGCGCCAGGAACTGGTTGTCGCCCAGGGCCACGAAGCGGCCTTCGCTGCCGCGCATCTTTTCCAGCAGCGATACCAGGTCCAGCACGCGGCCTTCGTCGACCACCACTTCGCCATTCGCGGCAAACCAATCCTTGTCGCGCTTGATGTTGAGGCGCACGGATTTCGAACTCACCTTCTTGCTGACGCGGAAAGGCTCGCCCTCGGGCCAGGCAATCACCACGCGCGACGCATCGAGCTCCTGCAGTTCGCTCACCAGCTCCAGGCAAGCGAAGGGCTGGCCGAGCAGCCATTCGCCGTGTTCTTCCTCGGCGCTTTCCAGTGCGCGGCACTCAAGCAGCAGCTGGCGCTGACTTTCGCGCTCGGCATTGAGGTCGCGTTTCGCTTCGGTGCGCACGCCGTTCACGTCGGCGATCACGCGTTCGGCGCCGCTGCCCGGCGCGTAATAGGCGCCGCTGTCCGGCAGCGGACGCACCAGGATGCGGATGCGCAGGCCCTGGCCGTAGGGCAGCAGGTGCACGTGCAGGCGCGCGTCGGCATCGATGCGTTCGATGTCGGCCGCGCTGGCGCCGATGTCCGACTGCACCGTGACGATCGAGGAGATCGCGCCGATCGCCTGCAGCACGCGCACCTCGGCTTCCAGGGGGACGACCAGCGCTTCGCCGACAATCGCGCCGATGCGGCGGTGCTCATCGCGGATGCGCACCACGCGCAGGCGGGTCGGCGATTCACGCGTCACCACGACGTCGCCGTCGCCCCGTTGTAGCGGCGGGCGCAGCGAGATCGTCACGTTGTCGCGGTCGGCTTTCACCAGCAGCTCGGGTTCGCCCGGCAGCAGTTCCACGCGCGTGCCCGGCGCATCCATCCAGAACAGCAGCGGGTGGCCGATCAGCGCCGCCACCGCCTTGTCGAGATCGAAGTCGTAGCGCAGGCCGCTGCTGTATTGCTGGCGCTGGGCGCCGATGGTGGCCACCACCTGCAAGTCCTGGGCGGTGATGAAGTCGAGCGAGCCCGCTTCTTCCAGCAGGCGCTTCAGGCCCATCGGCCGGCCGCGGCTCCAGGCGCCCTGCGCGTCGCGCTTCTGTTCGCGCGGTTCGACTTCCTGCATGCCCAGGTGGACGTCGTAGCGCAGCAGCCAGACCAAGCGCGATTCCTTCACCACCTCGACATTCACGGCCGGCTGCAGGTTGATCAGCGCGTTCAGCTGACGCTCCCAGGCCTGCTCGCGCTCGAACCAGAGCGTCATGTCGGAGAGGCGGTGCCGCTGGCGCAGGGCGATGGCGCGCTGCTCGTGATTGATGCTGCCGAGTTGGCCGAGCACGCCGGCCAGCTGGGCGCTGATCAAATCGAAGCCGGCCGCTTCCGACTGCGCCAGGCTCTCTTCCAGCAGTTCGCGCCGCGACGACAACTGCGGCATGCCCAGCCACCAGTGCAGCAGGGCGCGGAACAGCACCGGCTGCAGCGCGGTTTCCCAGTTGCGCGAGGGCAGGACCTCGGGGTCGACGGTGCCGCCGCGGATCTGGCGCAGCATGCTCAGTTGCTGGTAGACGGCGGTGTCGTGGCTTTGCACGGCGCGCGTGGCGCTGTCCAGGTAGCTCTCGACCGCCTTGCGGTCCTTGGCATCGTCGCGGCGCAGCATGGCCGTCGCATACAAATAGCCGCCCATGCCGGAAAAGACCGCCTTGCGCTTGCCGGTTTCGCGGCGCAGCAGTTTCAGGGCGGCGTCGAAGCCGGCCAGGGCATCGGCAAGCTGGTCGCGCAGCAGCAGGATCGTGCTGCGGTAGAACAGGGCGACCGAGTCGTCGAGGTCGGCCAACAGCGCGCCGGCGTCGTCCAGGCGGCCGCACAGGATCAGGTGCTCGGCCAGCGCCACGCGCAGGCTCATCGCCGCGCCGCCGCCGGCCACGTGGTCTTCGACGTAGGCGCGGATCGCCGGCGCCGATTGCGGCTCGCGCTGGGCGTTGGCGATCAACACCGCCAGCACGTCGTCGCGCAGGGCGGCGTTGATGCGTTCGATCAGGCCGGGTTCGAAGGGCCGGCCGCAGATGTCGACCAGCGGGTGCAGGTAGGCCGCTTCGTGGCAGCGCAGGCAGGCCGCCAGCAGCGGCAGCACCATCTTCGGCCCGTCGCTGCCGGCGAGCGCCATGCGCAGCAGCGCCATGCCCTGGCGGTAGCTGCGCAGCACGGGTTGGCCTTGCCAGTCGAGCCGCACGGGTTGCAGGCCCTGGTAGACCTCGCGCGCTTCGGTGAACATGCGCGCATGCAGCAGGTGGTCGATGGCGGGCCAGGATGCTTCCGGCACGATCGCGGTGCCGCGCGAGGGCAGGCTGGCCACCAGGCCCCGCTCCAGCAGCGCGGCGAGATCGGCCTCCAGCGCTTCGTCGGAGTCGAAGTAGCCGAGCGCATCGAGATGCTCGCGCAGGCGCGGGCGGCCGAAGGGTTCGCCGGCCAGGGCCAGCACGCCGAGCAGCATCTTCTGGCGCTCGGTGCCGGCGTCGAAGGCTGCCTGCAGCGAAGCTAGCGTCATGCAGCCAGGTTCTCGATCTCGACTTGCGGCAGCCCCTGCGGTACCGGGATGCCGAACACGCGCAGGTAGAACACCAGTTCCGCTTCCAGCGTCTTGACCACGCTGTCGGCCTTGCGGAAGCCGTGGCCTTCACCTTCGAGGGTGATATAGGCCACCGGCACGCGGCTGGCACGCAGCGCTTCCACCATCGATTCCGACTGCTGCGGCGGCACCACCTTGTCGTCCAGGCCCTGGAAGAAGATCATCGGGCGCTTGAGCGAGGCCGTGTGGTGGATCGGCGAGCGCTGGCGGTACACGGCGTCGGCCTGCGCTTTCGGGGCGATCAGGTATTCGTTGTAGTGCGACTCGAACTTGTGCGAGTCGGCGTCCAGGCCGGCCAGGTCGGACACGCCGTAGTAGCTGGCGCCGGCCTTGAAGACGTCGTGGAAAGCCAGGGCCGACAGGGTGGTCAAGCCGCCGGCGCTGCTGCCGCGGATCAGCAGGCGCTCCGGATCGGCCAGGCCTTCGGCCGCCAGGTGGCGTGCGCCGGCCACGCAATCCTCGACGTCGATCACGCCCCATTGACCCTTGAGCAGGTCGCGATAGCTGCGCCCGAAGCCGCTGCTGCCGCCGTAGTTCACGTCGAGCACGGCGAAGCCGCGGCTGGTCCAGAACTGGGTGGCCAATTTGAGGGTGCTGGTGGCCATGCCGGTCGGGCCGCCGTGTCCGATCACGATCAGCGGCGGCAGTTCGCCGTCAGGCAGGGTGAAGTCTTTATTGGTCGGCGCGTAGTGGAAGGCGTAGGCGCTGCGGCCGTTCGCGCTCGGGTAGCGGATGCTGCGCGGGACGGACAGGTAGCCGGTGTCGGGCAGGGCATCGATCGAGCGCGCCAGCACCTCGCGTGCGCCGGTGGCAGGGTCGATCAGGGCCAGTTCCAGGGCCATCGTCGGCGAGCCGGCCAGCACGGCCACCGCCTGCGGGGTGACGCGCAGTTCGCGGATTTCCTGGTAGGGCGTGTCGATGGGCGTGAGTGTGCAGCCGCGCGTGGAGAGGCTGGCCAGGCGGCTGACGCCGTCCTCGATATAGGTGCAGACGATTTCGTCTTCCGAGCGGAAGCCGTACATCGAGCCGCCGAAGCTCCAGTGCGGGCCGCCGAACTCCGCTTCGCGCGGGCACAGCGGATGCACCACGCCGTGCTCGAAGCGGTACAGGTTCCACCAGCCGCTGCGGTCCGAGACGAAGTGCAGCAGCCCCTCGGGCGACCATTCCGGCTGGCAGATCGATTCGTCCATGCCGCCCGCCACCAGGCGGCCGTCGACCACGCTGCCATCATCCAGCACGTCGGCCACCCACAGTTCCGTACCCTGCCAGGGCATGCGCGGGTGGTCCCAGCACAGCCAGGCCAATTGCTTGCCATCTGGTGACAGACGCGGAGCCGCATAAAAATCGTTGCCGTCGACGAGGATGGTTTCCTTGCCGTCGAAGCCGACCGCGCACACCGTGTTCACCGGATAGGCTTCGCCGGCCAGGTGGTCTTCGCGCACGGCGACCAGGCGATTGCGCGCGC
Organism: Massilia sp.; assembly: GCA_031999925.1. Taxonomy (GTDB): domain Bacteria; phylum Pseudomonadota; class Gammaproteobacteria; order Burkholderiales; family Burkholderiaceae_D; genus Telluria. The sequence goes on from DAMABW010000026.1 coordinate 20,747, forward strand.
GGTCCGGCACGAAGTCGGCGTAGCGCACGGCTTCTTCCTTTGTCATCTGCACCGGTTCGGCGCCGTCTTCCACGCGGTACAGCTTGTTGTCGGCGTGGTGCGAGAACCAGACCGTGCCGCCATCGACCGCGTAGGCGCCGCCGCCGTATTCGTGCACGCGGCTGCGCACGTTGAAGGGGGCGGGGGTGAGTTCGGCCATCGCCCCGGCGCGCTGGCGCAGCAGGGTGGTGCGGCCGGCTTCGCTGGCGCGTCCGGCCAGCCACAGCACATCCTGGCCGTCGAGCGCGAGCTGGGACAGCGGCATGGCGCCGGCGGCGACCACGGCGGCACTGATCGGGGAAGTCCAGGTGCCGCTCGGCGCGGCGTGTGGGCGGTTCGGGTCGGTCATGGCGGCGGCCAGAGAGGGTCGCGCTCGTCTTCCGGTGCGGCCTGCCTAGAACAGGGGATT
>DAMABW010000027.1:0-19251 GCA_031999925.1 Massilia sp.
ACTGGCTGGTGTCGGGCCGCACCGTGGGCGGCATGCGCCTGTACGACGCCGGCCAGCGCCTGTCGCGCGACACGGCGCTGGAGCTGTGGACCAGCGGCAGCGCCTGGTTCTCGAGCGAGCAAGGCAAGAAGGGCCGTATCCGCGCCGGCATGCTGGCCGACCTGGCGGTGCTGTCGGCCGACTTCTTCCGCGTGCCGGAAGACGACATCAAGGCGATCGAGTCGGTGCTGACGGTCGTCGGCGGCAAGGTGGTATATGGGCAGGCCGAGTTCTCGTCGATCGCGCCGCCGCCGATCCCGGTGCTGCCGGAGTGGTCGCCGGTGAACAAGGTGGCCGGCCACTACCGCGCCGCGCCGCCGCAGCTGGTGGCGCGGCTGGCGCACCAGTGCGCGGGCGCATGCGGGGTGCATGGACATGGACACGACCGCGCACGGCGCTCGACCGTGCCGGTGTCGGACTACCAGGGCTTCTGGGGCGCGTTCGGCTGCAGCTGCTTCGCGTTCTGAATGTAGGGTGGACGGCGAAGCCGCCTCTCGTGGCCCGGTCCACCCTACCTGTACAGACAGATTTTGTGAAATCGGTACGACTATCGTATGAAAGGTTTCACGCTGCAGGGCAGCATAATGGCTCGGACGTCGCGGCACCGCTCGCGATGCACTGAACGAACGGATGAGAGCCGATCCATGAACCTGATCCTGAAATCTGTCCCTGCTTCCCCTTCGGTCCTGCACCAGCTGGCCGTCCATCGCGGCTGCGGCATGGCCTGCTCCACCTGCCGCGCGCCCTGCCCGGCCGCGGCCACGGAACGGCTGAACATGGCGATTGCCCACGAGGTCAACCAGCCGCTGGCGGCGATCGCCCTGCATGCGGCCGCCGCCCGTAAATGGCTGAGCCGCGCGGAACCCGACATCGAGCGCGCATTGGAATCGCTGGCGCTGATTGCCGGCGCTGGTCGCCAGGCCGGGGACATCGTGCGCGGCCTGCAGCGCCAGGCCACCGGCCAGGGCATCGAAACCGCGCCCGTCGCCGTCGACACGGCCGTGCGCGCAGCGCTGGGCACGCTCTGCTGGCCGCTGCGCAGGCACGGCATCGCCATCGAGAGCGTCTACGGGCTGGACAACGTCAACATCGACGCCAACGGGGTGCAGCTGCAGCAGGTAATCACCAACCTGCTGGTGAACGCGATCGAGGCGCTGGCGGCCTGGCCGCAGGCGCAGGCGCCGCGCATCCGCGTCGAGACCCTGCGCCGCGGCGGCGAGGTCGAGATCGCCGTCACCGACAACGGCCCCGGCATCGCGCCGGCGCGCCAGGCGCGGGTGGTTGCCAGCCTGGCCGGCAGCGCCGATAATCGACCCGGCAATCACCCGGAAAAGACCCGCGGCCTGGGGTTGGCGATCAGCGCCGCCATCGTGCGCGCGCATGGCGGCCAGCTCTGGTTCGAACCCGTCGCGCCGCATGGCGTGTGCTTCCGCCTGCGCATGCCGATGCGCCGGCCGGCGGCCAGCGTCCGGCCGGCACCGATCAACGCCTTTGCTACATGACGACAGCGACATGACTACCTTCTCGACCGCACTGATCCGCGTGATGGTGGCCGACGACCATCCGATGATGCGCGAAGGGATCGCAGCCGCGTTGCTGGCCCAGGGCGGCATCGAGATCGTCTGCACCGCCGCCAACGGCGCCGAGGCGATCGCCGATTTCGCGCGGCATCGGCCCGACGTGTCGCTGATCGATTTGCAGATGCCGGTCAAGGATGGGCTGGAAGCGATCATCGGCATCCGCGCACTGCATCCCGATGCGCGCATCGTCGTACTGACCACCTACAGCGGCGACGCGCGCGTGGTGGCGGCCTTGAAAGCCGGCGCGGCGGCCTACCTGCTGAAGGATGCGTCCGGCGCCGCGCTGGCGCAGGCGGTACGTAACGTCTACCGCGGCGCCAGCGTGATCGCACCCATGGTCCAGCGCGATGTCGACAACCATCATCGTGCGGATGCGCTGTCGGCGCGCGAGCTCGACGTGCTGCGCCTGGCCGCCAACGGCAACTCGAACCGCGTGATCGGCGAGGCGCTCAGCATCAGCGAGCCGACGGTGAAGACCCACATGAGCACGATCCTGGTGAAACTGGGTGCCGGCGACCGGACGCACGCGGTGACGCTTGCCGTGAAACGCGGTTACATCAGCCTTTGATGGGTAGCCGGTGGGTTCGAGAACCCACCCTACGTCGCGCGTTGATTTTTCGGTTCGAACCCACCCCACGTATTTCGTACCGTAGGGTGGGTTCTCGAACCCACCATTCCCATCGCGACCACACCCATCTATCCCTTCGTATAGCTAGTCCGCTCCCACCAAGACCTTCAGAATGACCCGGACGCCGCGGTTCGCGCGGCGCACCCACCACCTGAAAGGACACCCATCATGACCGCCACCCGCACCATCGATTCCGTCACCGCCCGCGACGGCACCCGCATCCACATCACCGACTGGGGCCACGGCGCGCCGGTGGTCTTCAGCCACGGCTGGCCGCTCTCGGGCGACGCCTGGGAAGACCAGATGCTGTTCCTGGCCAACCACGGCTACCGCGTGATCGCCCACGACCGCCGCGGCCACGGCCGTTCGAGCCAGCCCTGGCACGGCAACGACATGGACACCTACGCCGACGACCTGGCGACCGTGCTCGACACCCTCGACCTGACTGGCGCCACCCTGGTCGGCCACTCGACCGGCGGCGGCGAAGTCGCGCGCTACATCGGCCGCCATGGCACCGGCCGCGTCGCCAAGGCCGTGCTGGTGGGCGCCGTGACGCCGCAGATGATGGTCTCGCCGAACAACCCCGACGGCGTGCCGATGGACGTCTTCGACGGCATCCGCGCCGGCGTGCAGGCCGACCGCGCCCAGTTCTTCCTCGACCTGACCATGCCCTTCTTCGGCTTCAACCGCGACGGCGCCAAGGTCTCGGAAGGCATGCGCCAGTCCTTCCTGCGCCAGGGCCTGCAATGCAGCATCAAGAGCGCCTATGCCTGCATCAAGCAGTTCTCGGAAACCGACTTCAGCGAAGACCTGAAGAAGATGACGGTGCCGACCCTGGTGGTCCACGGCGACGACGACCAGATCGTCCCGATCGCCACCACCGCGCGCCGCGCCGTCGAATTGCTGCCGCAAGGCCGCCTGTCGGTCTACGAAGGCGCCGGCCACGGGCTGCCGCTGACCCACAAGGACAAGCTGAACGCCGAACTGCTGGCCTTCCTGCGCGGCTGATCCCGCAATAACGATAAGGGGAGGGACACTCGTCCCTCCTTCCCCTTCTTCCTCGTTTATTCTCCTATACGCTCGAACGCCGCCTGCACGCCGGCGCCGTAGGCCTCGTCGGCCCTGGCGCAGTTGGCCACGTGGCGCGCCTTGATCTCCGCCCTCACCCCGCGCATGGCGCGCGCCGTGTTCTCGAACAGGACTGCCTGCTGCTGCGGCGTCATCAGGCGGAACAAGGCGCGCGGCTGCGAATAGTAGTCGTCGTCGACGCGGTGGTTCCAGTGGTCAGCCGCGCCATCCAGCGCCAGCGGCGGCTCGCGGAAGTCGCGCCCTTCCCGCCATTCGCCATGGCTGTTCGGCTCGTACGGCGTGGTCCCACCCATGTTGCCGTCGACCCGCATCGCGCCATCGCGGTGGTAGCTGTGGAACGGACACTGCGGGGCGTTCACCGGGATCTGATGGTGGTTCACGCCCAACCGGTAGCGCTGCGCGTCGCCGTAGGAGAACAGGCGGCCCTGCAGCATGCGGTCGGGCGAGAAGCCGATGCCCGGCACGATGTTGGCCGGGTTGAAGGCGGCCTGCTCGACCTCGGCGAAGTAGTTACCGGGATTGCGGTTCAGCTCCATCACGCCGACTTCGTGCAGCGGATAATCCGCGTGCGGCCAGACTTTCGTCAAGTCGAACGGGTTGATGTGGTAGCGCGCGGCGTCGGCTTCCGGCATCACCTGCACGTACATGGTCCAGCGCGGGAACTGGCCGGCCTCGATGGCCTCGTACAGGTCGCGCTGTGCGCTTTCGCGGTCGCGGCCGATCAGGTCCTGGGCTTCGGCGTCGCTCAGGTTCTCGATCCCTTGCGCGGTCTTGAAGGTGAACTTCACCCAGTGGCGCTCGTTCGCGGCGTTGATAAAGCTGTAGGTATGGCTGCCGAAGCCGTGCATGTGGCGGTGGCTGCGCGGCAGGCCGCGTTCGCTCATCAGGATGGTGATCTGGTGCAGGGCTTCCGGCAGCAGGGTCCAGAAGTCCCAGTTGCTGTCGGGGTTGCGCAGGCCGGTGCGCGGGTCGCGCTTGATGGCGTGGTTCAGGTCGGGGAACTTCAGCGGGTCGCGCATGAAGAATACCGGCGTGTTGTTGCCGACCAGGTCCCAGTTGCCTTCCTCGGTATAGAACTTCATGGCGAAGCCGCGGATGTCGCGTTCGGCGTCGGCCGCCCCGCGCTCGCCGGCCACGGTCGAGAAGCGCACGAACATCGGCGTGCTCTTGCCGACCTCGCCGAAAATGCGCGCCTTGGTGTAGGGCGTGATGTCGTGGGTGACGGTGAAGCTGCCCCAGGCGCCCGCGCCCTTGGCATGCATGCGGCGCTCGGGAATGACTTCGCGGTCGAAGTGGGCCAGCTTTTCGATGAACCAGACATCCTGCAGCAGCATCGGTCCGCGCGGGCCGGCGGTCTGCACGTTCTGGTTGTCGGCGACGGGTGCGCCTGCGGCGGTGGTAAGGTTTTTCATTGGTCTTCTTTCAGTGGTTGGAACCGGGGCAGCGTATAACGCCGCTGCCGGCTTGCCACCGACCGAAAGACCAGTCGCAGGAACAGTCGATCGGCTAGCGTGGTGGCCCGCCTTTGACATCGACCCAGGCCACGATCAGGAAGGCGCCGACCAGGCCCAGGTGCTCGAAAAAGCCGTTCGCCGCCATCATCCGCGCCGGCTCGGCCAGTTCCCAGAAACGGTTGGCGACGAAGTTCGCGGCGAAGGTAAACAGCGCCAGGTACAGCGCCCCGGCCCAGCGCAGCACGCCGGACAAGATCAGCAGCGAGGCGCCGAGTTCGCCGGCGATGGTCAGCAGCGCCAGCGGTCGCTCGGGCGCCAGGCCGAAGTGGCGCATCTCGGCCAGCGCCGCCGGGAAGTCGAAGGCTTTCGTCAATCCGCCCTGGATGTAGGCGGCGCACAGCAGCAGGAGGAAGCACCAGTACAGAGGATGCGTGCGGACTTGTTGGCGCTGGGTGGGGATGGCGTGGGCCAGGCGTTGGTACATGGTCGGTCGTGGTGGATGGGTCGATATAGGCGGCTCAGACGGGAATCGCATAGCGCGACAGGTCGGGCCTCGGTACCGCAAAGCCGGCGTCGGCCTGGCTGGCGGCGCGTTCAAGCAGGCGCCGCACGTGGGTGGCCAGCAGGCAGCGCCGCTTGCCCTTGCGGAAAAAGGCATGGCTGGCGCTGACCACGTAGCCGTCGTGGAAGGTCACTTCGAAGCCGACCGGGCGGCCGTCGTGCAGGCTGCCCCAGCGCGCCAGCACGCGGTCGGCGCTGTAGAACTCGCCGAGCATGGCGGTGGCGCTGGAAGGATTCCACAGGCGGATGCGCGCCACCTCGATCGGCTCGTCGGCATCGAAGTCGGCGTCATCTGGCGGATGGAGGCAGGCATGCATGGTCGCGGTCCGGGCTGTTCTGGAATGTTGGACGCGCGAATCGGCGTCCGGTTCCAGCATACGGACAGCAAGCATGCCTGCCCCCTGCCGGAAGGCAGGTTTTACTAATTCACGCCACGTGGAATACTTCGCCCTGCGCGCGAAACGGCAGGCGCCGCCCCTGCGGCAGCAGGTAGGCATGGTCCATCGCCGTGGCCAGCTTGCTCTCGCACTCGCCATCGGTGATCACCAGGATCGGGCCGGCACGCGGAAACGCGCCGCGCGCCGCCAGCTCGCGCAGGCAGTCGAACCCCGGCTGCAGCACGGTGCCGCCGCGCCCGTGCACGCGGAAGCGCTCCAGCAGGCGTTCCGGCTCGACCCAGCCGCTGTCGTACGCGGCCGCGTCGCAGCAAACCAGGCGCACCGCCGCGATTTCGCGCGCCAGCGCATAGCTGGCAATCGAACCCAGCGCCTTGCCGAGGATGGCAGCATCCATCGACCCGGAGGTATCGAGCACGACGCCGAACACGCGACTGGCGCGCGACTCTTCGTCTGGCCGCACGGCCGACGGACGCGGGATGTCGGGCGTGGCCGACTGGCGGCGCGAAGGCCGCGCATAGCTGCGGCGCCGCTCGGGCGGCGGAAAGCGTTCGTCGAACCAGTGCGCCAGCCGTACGTCCCAGGGAATCGGCGGCTGGCTCAGGCTGCGGATTTCCTCGGCCAGCCCGGCCGGCACGGTGCCGCGCCCGGCCATGGTGGTGAAGCGCTCGAAGCCCTGCGCCAGCGCGCGCCGGCAATAGGTTTCGGCATCGACGAAGATGCTGCCCTCGTCGCTGCCGATCAGGTCGGGCGCGCCCGGTCCGCGCAGCGTGGCCAGCTTGCGCGCGCGGCGCATGTCGGTGGCCAGGCGGTCGTAGATCTCCTCGGCCGACTGTCCGGCCAGGCCGGCGTCGTGCAGCAGCCCCATCGCAGGCGGCACGCCGATGCGCATTTCCACCAGCCAGCCGTTGATGGCGAAGTCGCAGGCGATATTCCACAGCAGCGCGTCGCGTCCCTGGCGCCGCGACGCGTGGTTCAGGCCCGCGTGCAGCAGCTCGTGCGCGAACACGAACAGGCACTCGTCGTCGTCCAGCGGCGCGGCCGGGTTCATCCAGATGCGGCGTATGCCGACGTCGATGGCGGCCACCTGCACCTCGTAGCGCTGGCAGGAGCGCGGGTCTTCGTCGAGGTCGAAGCTGGCGGCCAGGGCGCCGAGCAGCGGGTAATGGTCGATCAGGCGCCGGCGCGCGCGTCCGGCACGGGTAACGGGACCAGCGCTCGGGCCGTCCGCGCCCGAGGCCACCGCCAGCGCGCGGCCGACGCCCTGGGCGATGCCGTCGGCCAGGCGCTCGCGCCAGTTGACCGGTTTGCGCCATGCAGACGGCGCCGCGTCGAGCCCGCAGAACAGCGCGCCGCCGTGCGCGAGGCTTCCATGCCAGGCACGCAGGGCCGGCGGACAGCCATCGACGCAGAACTGGCGCAGCAGCCCTTCGGCGCCGCCCGCCGGCAAGGGGAATTCCGGGTAGTGCAGCGCGGCCGGCAGCGTGCCCAGGCGCAGTTCGTCGCAGAAGCGGTCGGCCACCAGGAAGCTGGCGATTTCCCACAGCTCGCGCGGCTCCTGGCGCCGCACCAGGCCGAAGCCGAGGCAGGCGAGCAGGATGCCGAACATGCGCGCCCATTCGCCCGCGCTGGCCTGGCGGCTGGCGTGGGCCCACAGCGTGCCCTGGGGCGAGATCGCCGCCCAGCCCTTCTCCGCCACATGGCACTCGTCGCTGTCGGCATACCTGTCCACTTTCGCGGCGACGTGGCCGAACACCGGGTGCGCCTGGACCAGCGCCCAGCCTTCGTGGCGGGCCTGGACCGCGATGGCGCCGGGCTTGGCGCGCGATCTACGGCTTGCGCTGCGGCTCATGCCCGCACCTTGTCACGTCCGGCCAGGCGCGGCAGGTCGCGCGCCACCTCGACCAGGAACCAGGCCGGCAGGCGCCCGCCGGCCTCGTCCTCGCTCATCACCGACTGCGCGATCTCGACGCTGATGCGGGCCAGGTCGCGCAGCATGTCCTTGGCGCGCAGCGCCAGCGTTTGATGGTGCGGGCGTACCGAGGCATCGTCGGCCGGCAGTTCCTTGCGCAGGTGGGCGCGGAAGGACTGCGCCAGGAAGTACAGCACGTCGCGGTTGGCCGGGTCCGACGGCCAGGGCGCGTCGCCCTTCAGGATGGCGTGCAGGGCGTGCTTCTGGTGCACCTGCTGCAGGTAGCCCTTGAAATGGCCGGCGTGGGCCGGCGTCAGCAGGCCATAGGCCAGCGCCTCGACCATCTCTTCCTTTACGCCGTCGCCGAAGGAATGCAGCGCGTCCGACAGCATGTGCCAGCTGCGCGGCGTCGAGAACGGTTCCTCGTGCTTGGGCGGCTCGCTCCACAGGTGGTCGGGACGCATGCCGATGTATTCCAGCACCCAGGGGTGGATGCCCCCCTCCTGCGCCGCCCAGCCCAGCCACTGGCGGTGGTCGGCGCGCAGGTGGATGTGGGACATGCGGTTGACCAGCGCCGACGGCATCGGCTTGACGATGGCCGCGTCCTTCGCGCGGTTACCGGCGCCGATCACCACGGTGCCCGGCGGCAGGCGGTATTCGCCGATGCGCTGTTCCAGGATCAGCGAATAAAAGGCTTTCTGGATCTCGTGCGAGGACGCGTTCAGTTCGTCGAGGAAGAGCACGAAGGGCGCCGTGCGCACGATCGCGGCCGGCGGGTAGAAGCGCGAGCAGTCGCCGTCGATGCGCGGGATGCCGAGCAGGTCTTCGGGCGCGAGCTGGCTGCCGAGCAGCGACACGCACTCCATCCCGACCGAGTCGGCGAAGCGCTGTACCAGCGCGCTCTTGCCGATGCCCGGAGGCCCCCAGATGAAGACCGGACGCACGATGGCCACGTGCAGGAGGAAGTCGATGGCCTGCTGCTGATTGAGTTCGATTGCGGTTTGCATTGGTGTTCTTATCCTTTGATGCAGATGACCTGGCGCAGCGTGTGCACCACCTCGACCAGGTCGGACTGGTGCGCCATCACCTGTTCAATGTCCTTGTAGGCGGCGGGGATCTCGTCGACCACGCCGGCGTCCTTGCGGCATTCGATGCCTGCGGTCTGCGCGGCCAGGTCGAAGCGGTCGAAGCTGCGCTTGGCTTCGCTGCGGCTCATGCGCCGTCCGGCGCCGTGCGAGCACGAGCAGAACGAGTCCGGGTTGCCCTTGCCGCGCACGATGTAGCTGCGCGCGCCCATGCTGCCCGGGATGATGCCGAGCTCCCCTTCGCGCGCCGAGATCGCGCCCTTGCGCGTGACGTACAAGCGTTCGCCGCCATGGGTCTCGCGCGCCACGTAGTTGTGGTGGCAGTTGATCGCTTCGCCGTTCAGGCGGAACGGCGGCACGTGGCGCGCCAGGGCCTCGAGCGCGCGGCGCATCATCTCGCTGCGGTTCAGCAGCGCATAGTCCTGGGCCCAGTCGACCGCTTCCACGTAGTCGTCGAACAGGGTCGATCCTTCGCTGAAGTAGGCCAGGTCGCGGTCCGGCAGGTTCACCTGGTGGCGCCGCATGTCCTTCTGCGCGGCCGAGATGAAGTAGCGGCCGATCACGTTGCCGATGCCGCGCGAGCCGGAATGCAGCATGATCCAGACGCGCTCCTCCTCGTCGATGCAGACCTCCACGAAGTGGTTGCCGCCGCCCAGGGTGCCGAGCTGGCAGATCCAGGTCTGCACAAACTTGCGCTGCATTTTCATGATGCCGCCGTGTTTGGCGACGATGCGGTCGAGGCGGTCGTTCAGCGGGCGGCCGGCGCGCGCGTGGCTGGAGCCGCGCACCTTGTCCCAGTCGTGCTGGCCGAGGCCGACCGGCACCGCCGCTTCGATGGCCGAGCGCAGGCGCGCCAGGTTGTCGGGCAGCTGGCTGGCCGTGAGCGTGGTGCGCACGGCGTTCATGCCGCAGCCGATGTCGACGCCAACGGCGGCCGGGATGACCGCGCCGCGCGTCGGAATCACGCTGCCGACGGTGGCGCCGATGCCGGCGTGGACATCGGGCATGGCGGCCACATGAGGATGGACGACAGGCAGGCTGGCCACGTTCAGCAGTTGCTGCAGGGCCGCGTGGTCGATGTCGTCGGTATAGATGTGCACAGGGACGCGCGCCTTGTGCATGGTGGTAACGATGGGCATAACTTTCCTTGATGGGTAGTCATGCCGGAGGCCTGCCTGCGAACGCGTGTCCGCATAAAGCAAAACCCCGGCAAGTTTCCTCGCCGGGGTTCACAGGAAGGTCCGGCTCGGAGCGGCATGAGTGCCTGCCCCGAGCGCCATGCGCTGGGGGCTATCTGTGCTGCGCTGTGCGCTGCGCTAGGTTGATAGCCGTACGTGGCATGCCCGTTCCTTTCCTGGTAAATCGGTTGATCGAATGATGAGCTGCGATTCTGAATCCGCCTGCCCAATGATGTCAAGCTTTCATCATTGCACGGGTTGAAACTGTTGTGCGAAATGCACAGCAGCGTATTGTTAGTCGGGCTGGACGTAGCGGTCGAAGTTGGCGATGAAGTCGTCGAGGTTCGCGCTCATCATGCCGCGGAACTGGACCATGAAGTATTCCAGCGCTTCTTCGCGCTCAAGCTTCATGTTCTCGGCATTGCCCGTGCCCTTGGCGAGCAGGAAGGCGTTGAAGCGCGCGGCGGCGAACAGGGTCGATGCGGCGACTTCGTTGGCGGTGGCGGCATCGCACTGGTCGTTGGCGACGTTGACGACAGCGTCGACACGCTGCCAGAACTCCGGGCCGGGGATGTTGTTGCTCATGATGGTTCCAGACTGTGGTTGAACATTGAAATGGTCCGGCCGGGAGGCGGTCGCTTCAAACGTCCCGGCGTGACGCGCACTCTAGCACAAGCGGCGCATCCGCTTTCCCCTCCAGTACCACCGGCATCGCCCGCGACCAGCGGTTTGCCGACAGCGAAAAGTCCAGCGACCGGACCTGGTGGTACCAGCCGGCCGGCACATACAGCATGTCGCCCGCTTCTACTACGACCTCGACCAGCGCCGCCTGGCGCGCCAGCGGATAGCGTTCGTCATCCGGCGCATCGGGGTCGAAGGGCGAACCGAACAGCAGCGCGTTCGCTTCGCGCGGGTACAGGAATTCGCCATGGTGCGGCGGCGCCAGCCAGATGCGTTTGCGGCCCCAGACCTGGGCGAACAGATTGTCGTCGTAGTCGCAGTGCAGCGGCGTGACGGTGCCGCCAGGGCCCAGCCAGAAGCGCGGCGGGCCGGGCTTTTCCAGCCAGGCCGGCCAGTGGCAGAAGCGGTTCAGTTCGCGCAGTTCGAGATTGCCGACGTAAGGCGGCAGCGCGTCGGTGCCGCTCGCGGCCAGCTCCAGGTAGGCCAGCATCGACATGTCCCGCATCGCGCGGTCGGGCGCAAAGGCGGTGTTCACATAGTCGCCGACACGGGCGCGCACCGGCAGCGCGCCGAACTGGTCGCGCAGGGTCTGCGGCGTGAGGCCGCACAGCGGCCAGCGCCTGGCCGCACCTTCGACCAGGAACGGCAGGCCGGCGGCGGCGCGGGTGCGGAAGTCCTGGGCGTCGCGGATGCGCACGCGCGGCACCGCCCGCAGGCTCGGGAGCGTACGCGAGACCTGTTGTACCGCTTCGCGCATGGCGGCGATCGAGGTCACGCCGCGCACTTCGGCGTCGCGCCGGGCACGGGCCGCCTGCCTGACCTGGGCGTCGTCGCCGGCCGCGTGGTCAAAGACGGTCGGGCGCGGCGGCAGGCGCTGCAGGTCCGCGTTCTGTTCTACATCCTTCTGGTCTGGCATGTGCTTCCTTGCGCCCCGGGCGCTTGTGATACAGGTAGGGGCGACAGCATAGCGCAAGCCGCCGTCCGATTGCCAGCGCGCCGCAATCCATGGATGATCGTGGTTTTATCCCTGCCAGGCGCAAGCACCGACCGTATGACCACTTACCACCCCTGCCCGAACGACGATGGCCAACCGGTCGTCATCCGCAAGCCATCCACGGCGACTCCCTTGTCGCGCTGGGAAGACGCCAACCAGATCGCCACCGTATTGCCCGGCGGTGCATTGCCGCCCGCGCTGAACGGCATCGCCTTTGCGCCCTGGTCGGCGGCGCCCGCCAGCACCGACGGCTGGAGCGCCTGCGTCGCCGGGATCGGCATCGAGGAACCGCCCTTCGTGCTGCCGGCGGGGATGGCGGCGGCGGCCGGCGCCGTGGTCCTGGAAGACGACGGCCGCGTGTGGCTGGTCGCACCCTCGAACGGCTTCGGCGGCTACAGCGCCACCTTTCCCAAGGGCCGGGTCGATCCCGGCACCAGCCTGCACTGCGCCAGCGTGCGCGAAGCCTTCGAGGAATCGGGGCTGCAGGTGCGGGTCGACGCCTTTTTGCTCGACGTGCGGCGCACCCTTACCTACACCCGCTACTACCTCGCGCGCCGCGTAGGCGGCAGCCCGGCCGCGATGGGCTGGGAATCGCAGGCGGTGCACCTGGTGCCGCTGGCGCAACTACGACAGGTGGCCGTGCATCCGAACGATGCGCCGGTGATCGCGGCGCTCGAGCGCTGGCTGGGCTAGCGCGCGCCCGGGGTGGCGTGCCCTGCCAATGGTTGTTCGTGGCTGGGCAAAGGTCACCCCTGCTCTTGGCGGCTTCTGTGCATGGTGGTGGTTTGTCCGTAGTCCGGAACCGTGGATGTATTTTGTGGCTTGGATTCTTGTGTTGGTTAGTTACGTTTTTAGTGAAGACAAGACGGTACCGATGCGGTGCGCGTGTTCATCCACACCGCCGCTTTGCCGGAGACGGTCCTGGCGTCTGCCGGGGTCATCTCAGGGAAGTTCGGGTTTGTCCGCTTTCGCCGCGATCAGGCCGGCCAGCAGCGTATCGCGCGCCGGCGCCAGGGCTGCGCGGTCGCGCTCGCGCAAGGCCTCGTCCAGGCCCGCGCACAGCGTCGCCTTGAGTTCTTCGGTGATGCCGGGCGTGCCGAGGTCGGCCCACCAGCTTTCCATCGGCGGGCCAATGTGGTCGAGCATGTGGCGCAAACCGCCCTCCCCGCCCGACAGGTGCAGGTTCAGGAAAGGTCCCATCAGCGCCCAGCGCAGGCCGGGACCGTAGGCAATCGCGGTATCGACGTCGGCCACGCTGGCCACACCCTGCTCCACCAGGTGGAAGGCTTCGCGCCACAGCGCCGCCTGCAGGCGGTTGGCGATGTGCCCCGGCACTTCGTTGCGCACGTGGATCGGCCGCTTGCCGATCAGCGTATAGAACGCCATGGCACGGTCGATCGCCTCTTGCGATGTCAGCGCGCCGCCGATCACTTCGACCAGCGGAATCATGTGCGGCGGGTTGAACGGATGGCCGAGCACCACGCGCCCGGGATGGCGGCAGGCGCCCTGCACCCGGCTCATCAGCAGGCCCGAGGAGCTCGATGCCAGGATGACGTCCGGCCCCAGCAGCGCATCCATGTCGCGAAACAGCGCCACCTTCAGGTCTTCGCGTTCCGGACCGTTTTCCTGGACGAAGTCGACGCCCTGCAGGGCCTCGGCCAGATCGTCACTGAAACGCAGCCGCGCGGGCGATGCGCCGTCGGCCAGCCCCATCGCTTCCAGCACCGGCCAGTGCCTGGCGACGGCTTCGCACAAACGTGCTTCTGCGCCCGGCATCGGATCGCAGGCCGACACCTCGAAGCCGCGCGCCAGGAAGTACGCCGCCCAGCTGGCGCCGATGACGCCGGTCCCGACGACGCCCACACAACGGATTGCGTTCGCTTCCATGATCACCTCATGCGGATTTCTTGTTCAGCCCCAGATAGGTAGCGATGACTTTCGGGTCGTTCGCCAGTTCGCTCGCCGGCCCTTCCATCACCACGTCGCCGGTCTCCAGCACGTAGGCGTAATCGGCCGCCTGCAGCGCGGCGCGCGCGTTCTGCTCGACCAGCAGGATCGCCACGCCGGTTTCCTTCAGGCGCACGATGATGCGGAAGATCTCCTTCACGATCAGCGGCGCCAGGCCCAGGCTCGGCTCATCAAGCATCAGCAACGCGGGTTTCGCCATCAGCGCGCGGCCGAGCGCCACCATCTGGCGTTCGCCGCCCGACATGGTGCCGGCCGCCTGGGTGCGCCGCTCGCGCAGGCGCGGGAACAGGTCGTACACCGATTCCAGCTGCGCGCGCAGGTCCTTCTCGCCGCGCTTGTAGCGCGTGTAGCTGCCCAGCAGCAGGTTGTCTTCCACGCTCATGGTGGTGAACAGGTCGCGGCTTTCGGGCACCAGGCTCATGCCCTGGGCCACGCGCTCTTCCACCGGCCAGGCTTTCACGTCCTGTCCGCGCAGCAGTACCGCGCCCTGCGTGGATGCGTTGGCGCCGAGCGCGCCGGCGATCGCGTTCAGCATGGTCGACTTGCCGGCGCCGTTCGGACCGATCACGGTCACGATCTCCCCGGCGCCTACCCGGATAGCGGCGCCATGCAGGGCCTCGACCTTGCCGTAGGCGACGTGCAGGTCCTTTACTTCCAGTACGGGCGTCGTCATCAGTCCAGTCCTCCGAGATAGGCTTCCAGCACGGCCGGGTCTTCCTGCACCTGGGCCGGGTTCCCTTCCGCGATCTTGGTGCCGAACTCCATCACGATCAGGCGGTCGGTCAGGTTCATCACGAAGTCCATGTCATGCTCGACCAGCAGGATGCTCATGCCTTCGCCCTTCAGTTTGTTCAACAGGTCCGCCAGTGCCTGCTTTTCCTTGTAGCGCAGGCCGGCGGCCGGTTCGTCGAGCAGCAGCAGCGCCGGGTCGGCGCACAGCGCGCGCGCGATCTCCAGGATGCGCTGCTGGCCCAGCGCCAGGTTGCCGGCCTGTTCGTACAGCAGTGCGCCCAGGCCCACGCGTTCGAGCTGGCGGCGCGCCTCGAACAGCAGCGCTTCCTCTTCGGCGCGGTCAAGCCCGACCGCGCTGGCCAGCACGCCCTTGCGCGCGCGCAGGTGGGCGCCGATGGCCACGTTTTCCAGCACCGTCATCTCGGGCAGCAGGTGCACGTGCTGGAAGGTGCGGCCGATGCCCAGTTCGACGATGCGGCGCGAGGGCAGCGAATCGATCCGCACCAGCTCCTCGCCGCGGCGCAGGCGTACTTCGCCGCTAGTGGCCGGCAGCACGCCGGTGACCAGGTTGAACATGGTCGATTTACCGGCGCCGTTCGGCCCGATCAGGCCGACGATCTCGCCGCCGTGCACGGTAAAACTCATGTCGTTGACGGCGACCAGGCCGCCGAACTGCTTGCGTACCCTGTCGATCACCAGCAGCGGATAGCCCGCCACCGCCCTGGCGCGCTGGGCCAGCGGCGCGGCGGCGTCGGGCGCGACGGCATCGCGATGCTGCGGCAAACGCGCCGCAATAAAAGGCCAGATGCCGTTGCGGGCGCGCTGCAGCAGGACCACCATCAGCACGCCGAAGACGATGATCTCGAAGTTGCCGTTCGATCCCAGCAGCGCCGGCAGATAGCTTTGCAGCTGGTCCTTGAGGATGGTGAGCACGGCCGCGCCCAGGATCGCGCCCCACAGGTAGCCGGCGCCGCCGATCACCGCCATGAACAGGTATTCGATGCCGGCGTTCAGGCCGAAGGGCGACGGGTTCACGGCGCGCTGCAGGTGGGCATACAGCCAGCCCGACACGCAAGCCAGCAGCGCGGCGATGACGAAGATGCGGATCTTCATCGCCGCCGTGTTCACGCCCATGGCTTCGGCCATCACGCCGCCGCCCTTCAGCGCGCGGATCGCACGGCCCGAGCGCGAGTTCAGCAGGTTGCGCAGCAGGACCACCGCCACCAGCAGCACCAGCCAGATCAGGAAGTACATGCTCTTGCCCGAACCGAGGTCGAGCCCGAACAGGGTGAGCGGCGGGATGCCGGCGATGCCGTCGTGCTTGCCGAGCGACTCCATGTTCCCGAACAGGTAGTACAGCGACAGGCCCCAGGCGATGGTCCCGAGCGGCAGGTAGTGGCCGGACAGGCGCAGCATGATGGCGCCGATGAACAGCGCGGAAATGGCCGTGACGGCCAGGCCCGCCACCAGCCCGAGCCAGGGAGAAAGTCCCGCGCTCGTGGACAGCCAGGCGGTGGCGTAGGCGCCGAGGCCGACAAAGGCCGCCTGGCCGAACGAGGTCAGCCCGCCGACGCCGGTGAGCAGCACCAGGCCCAGCGCCACGATGGCGTACAGGCCGATGTAGTTGCCGAGCGTGACCCAGTAGGCCGGCAGCGGCAGCAGCCCGAACACGCAGGCGGTCAGCGCGAAAATCAACAGGGAACGCCGCGTCATGCTTCGCCCTCCTCGACTTGCGGATGCACGATCGAGCGCCACAGCAGCACCGGGATGATCAGGGTGAACACGATGACTTCCTTGTAGGAGCTGGCGTAGAACGAGGAATAGGCTTCCAGCAGGCCGACCATCAAGGCGCCGGCGGCGGCCAGCGGATAGCTGGCCAGGCCGCCGATGATGGCGCCGACGAAGCCCTTCAGGCCCATCAGGAAACCGCTGTCGTAGTAGACGGTGGTGAGCGGCGCGATCAGCACGCCGCACAGGGTGCCGATGCTCGACGCCAGCAGAAAGGCGAGGCGTCCCGCCGCCGTGGTGCCGATGCCGACCAGGCGCGCGCCGCGCCGATTCACGGCGGTGGCGCGCAGGGCCTTGCCGGACAGCGTGCGATCGAAGTAGAGATACAACGCGCCGATCAGCAGCACCGCGGTAGCGATCACCACCACGCTCTGGCCCGAGATGCTCAGGGTGCCCAGGTTGAACACATGCGAGGAGAATGGCGTGGTGCGCGAACCTTCGGCGCCGAACATCACCAGGCCGATGCCGAGCAGGACCAGGTGTACGGCGACCGACACGATCAGCAGCACCAGCACCGGGCTTTCGGCCAGCGGCTGGAAGGCCAGGCGGTACATCATCGGCCCCATCGGGGCGACGATGGCGAAGGTGAACAGCACCTGCACCAGCATCGGCAGCGCCGTGCCGTCGACGGCACGGGCGGCGGCGTACAAGGCGGCCGGAAGCAGCACGAACTTGAGGAAGGAAGCGCCGAGCACCCGTGCGCGGTTCTGTCCGACCGAGGCGCCGCGCAGCGTGCCGAACAGCTCCTGCACGAAGCACGCCAGGCCCAATACCAGCAGCAGGAGCGCGCTCTGCGGCGGCGTGCCGGCCTGCAGCGCGGCCATGGTCAATGCACCGAAGGCGAGGAATTCGCCGATCGGGATGAAGATCACGCGCGTGATCGAAAACACCAGCACCAGCGCCAGGGCCAGCAGCACATACACGGCCCCGCTGGCGATGCCATCCTGGGTCAGGATGGCGAAGATCGATAAATCCATACCGCTGCCGTCGGGTGTGGCGGACTGCCCACCCTTGGCCCTCCTCTCCTCGATAAGTTGTCTCGCAGGCGGACCGGTTGCGTCTCGCGTGGAAACCCGGCGTTTCGCCAGGCGGCACAAAAGAGAACGCACAGGCCTTCTGATGCCCGATTTGTTTTAGATGATATGCGAAAACTGTTGAGAAACCGACATTTTTTGCTTTCCCTGGGCCATACTATGGTTTGTTCCTGCCGCGTTCGTTTGCTGGCTTTCGTTCGCTGCACCTGCGCGGCAGCACATTCCAACAACAAAGGAGACACGCATGACCAGCACTTCCCCCTTCCGCAAGACCGCCCTCGCCGTCGCCGCGCTGGCGGTGTTCGGCGCCGCCGCCAACGCCCACGCCCAGATCAAGGTAGGCGTATCGATCTCGACCACCGGGCCGGCCGCTTCGCTCGGCATCCCGGAAAAGAACACGGTCTCGCTGTTCCCGGCCGAGATCGCCGGCCAGAAGGTCCAGTACATCGTGCTCGACGACGCCTCGGACGCGACCCAGGCGGTGAAGAATGCGCGCAAGCTGGTCTCGGAAGACAGGGTCGATCTGCTGATCGGTTCCTCGATCACCCCGACCTCGCTGGCGATGCTGGAAGTGGCGGCCGAAACCGAGACGCCGATGATCACCATCGCCGGTGCCGCGCGCATCGTGGAGCCGATGGACGCCAAGCGCCGCTGGGTCTTCAAGACCACCCAGCACGATGGCCAGATGGCGGCCGCGATCACCCAGCACATGAGCAACAACGGCGTCAAGACCATGGGCTTCATCGGCTTCAGCGACGCCTACGGCGAAGGCTGGTGGGGCGAGGTCGAGAAGGTGGCGCCGGCGCGCAAGATCAAGGTGGTCGCCAACGAACGCTTCGCGCGTACCGACACCTCGGTGACCGGCCAGGTGCTGAAGATGGTGTCGGCCAATCCCGATGCGATCCTGATCGCCGGCTCGGGCACCCCGGCCGCCCTGCCGCAAAAGGCGCTGCGCGAGCGCGGCTACAAGGGCAAGATCTACCAGACCCACGGCGTGGCCAACAGCGACTTCCTGCGCGTGTGCGCGGCCGACTGCGAAGGCACCTTCCTGCCGGCCGGCCCGATGCTGGTGGTGAACCAGCTGCCGGACACGAATCCGGTCAAGAAATCGGCCCTCACCTACGTCAACAAGTACAACGGCGCCTTCAAGAAGGAAAGCCTGTCGACCTTTGGCGGCCACGCCTGGGACGCGGCGATGCTGCTGCAGGAAGCGGCCAAGACGGCGGTGCCGAAGGCCAAGCCGGGCACGAAGGAATTCCGCGCCGCGCTGCGCGATTCGCTGGAAGGCGTCAAGAACCTGCCGGCCTCGCACGGCATCTTCAACATGAGCCCGACCAACCACCAGGGGCTGGACCAGCGCTCGCAGGTGATGGTGCGCATCGAAAAGGGCAACTGGAAGTACGTGCCCTGAAGTAGGTCCCTTGGCCCCTCTAGTAGCCGAACAGCTTGAGCAGCGCATCGCTCAAGCCTTCCAGGCCGCGGCCGATGCGGCCCTGCCGGCTGCCGGCGCCGGGCGTCTCGTCGTAGAGGTAGACGCCGGCGCCGCCGAAGCGGTCGTTCAGCAAGGGCGCCTGGCCGCGCAGGTAAGGCAGGAAGGGTTCGCTGCGGACCGTCGAATACGCCACGCCGGCGGAGAATCCCAGGGTCGCGGTTTGCCGGATCGATTGGGTTCCCTGCGCCGCCTCCACGCGCACGCCGCGTTTACCCTGCACCGCCAGGGTCACGGGACCGCGGACGACGAAGAAGCGCAACTGCAAGGTCAGCCAGGCATGGAGCGAGGCCAGGCGCCAGCGCCAGCGGATGTCGAGCGGACCGCCCTGCCGCGCCACCAGGCCGACCAGCGCGCGCGGCTGGATCACCAGCGCCTGCCCGGCAGGCACGCCCAGTAGCGCGAGCTCGCTCAGGCCATCGTCGCTTGCCGACAGCACCACCGCTTCCCCCTCGCTGGCGGTGCGCACGCAGGTAAGCAAGGCCATGCCCGAGGTCAGGCTGGCCCATGGGTGTCCCTTGACCAGCCAGCGCGTACTGCGCGCCGCGCCCACCGGCGCGCTTTGCAGGTAGGCCGGCAGCACCAGTAATTCCTCGTCCGGACGGAGCCGTACCGTTTGCGAGACGGCCGATGGCGCCAGGACC
>DAMABW010000027.1:19261-20830 GCA_031999925.1 Massilia sp.
CGATTGCATCATCGGCCGCATCATCGGCCGCCGGGCGATCGCCCTGCCCCTCCAGCCGCAAGGGTGGGCGGCGCGTGACCAGCGGTGCAAGCACGAAGTAGAACGCGGCGCGGATTGCCGCGCGCCCGAGTAGCGCCATGGCCAGGATGGCGCAGGCCAGCGGCAAGACCCGTTTGAATGGTTCGGCGACGCGTGTCAGCCAGTGCGCCGAGACCGCGGCGCGGGCAGCGGCGACCTGCTCTTCGAGCGGACGCACGACGTCATCCAGCCGGCGCTCGTCGAGCGCGAACGCGGCCAGTGCCGATACGTTGCGCATGCGCTGCAGGGCTTGCGCCTGGGCGCGCCAGGCGGCGGCGAGACGGTTGTTCTCGGCCGTCAGCTGCGCCAGTTCGGCGGCCAGCTTGTCCAGCCTGGGGCTGCGCGCCCATGGGTGTTCCATGCGCCTGGCCTCGATCCAACCCAACTGCGCGATCTCTTGCCGCTTGCGGATCACCCTGTCGTAGGCGCCGCGGTGCTGCGCGTGCAACCGGGCCAGTTCCTCGGCGGCGGCCGCGCGGCTTTGCAGGGCCAGCAACTGGCCCCGCAAGCCCTGCAGGTAGCCGAGTTCCTGCTGCAGCAGCGCGTGCGCGAGCCTGGCCTGGTAACGCGCGGCCAACCCCGTGGCGTAGCGCTCTAGCCCCGCATCCAGCAAGATCGCCAGTTCGCCGCGTTCGTCGCCGGCGTGTGCAGCTAGTGCCGCGCTCACGCTGCGGATACGCGCGTCGAGCGCGGCCAGCGGCAGTTCGCGCGCCGTGGCCAGCCGCGCCTGCAGGGCGGCGCCCTCGGCCTGGCGGTAGCGTGCCAGCCCATCCTGGACCGCGACCAGCTGCGCGAGCCGGTCGCGCGCACCGGCGGCGCCCTTGACGGCTTCCACGAGGTAGCCACCGGCCACGAGCACAGCGGCGATGGCCAGGACCGACAGCAGGTAAAAGAGCGCTGCCCGGAGGATGGGCTTGAGGGGAGAATGCAAGGCGGGTCCGTTCGATACGATGGATCTTATTCTACGCGAGGGATGCATCTGCCGCGCCGGCGGACTCGGCTGCGACGGGAAGATGCTTGCCGAGGAATCGAACATGGCCTTGTCATAGGCGATCTGGTTGCGCTGGTAGCACGGGCCGTGCTCCTTGCCGTCGAGCACGATCCAGATCACCTCCTTGCCATTTCATCGGCGTCCCATCCCCAGCGGTCGCGCGCGAGTGGCCCGCCGTGGATCAGCACGACCATCGGCGCCGGCCCTGCCTGGTCGGCCGGACGGGTCAGGTAGGCAGGAATCGAGAAACCGTCGGCGGCCTTGTATGACCCGATCTCCATCGAACGCATGCGTTGGGGGTCGATATCATCGTCACGGCACGCAGGTCGCTGTTCTTGTCGAATGCCCGGCGGATCAACTCGCCAGCCGGATGCCATCGTCTGGCGCAAGCACCCGCGCGCGGCTTGCACCTGGCGATACTGTTGTCGCGCGCCTCCGTCAGGACTCTCCGCTTTTATCGAGCAGGCGTACCGATCACTTCGACCGATCCGCGCTTCACG
>DAMABW010000028.1:0-20686 GCA_031999925.1 Massilia sp.
GCGTGTTGGCGATGGTGTAGTCGAGGCGGTTGTAGCCGTAGGTCTGGGAGGAGTCGCCGCTCCACTCGCCGAGCTTGGTGCGGTAGCCGGCGGTGGCGTAGCGGTCCTTCAAGTCGCCGTTGATGAAGGGGACGAAACCGTCCGGATACATGGCGGCCGAGTTGCGGGTCGGGATGTCCTCGGTGCCGAGGCCGCCGCGCGCGAATGCGGCGCTCGATGCGTCGCGGCGCTGCACGCCGCCGGTGAGGTACAGCTTGCCGGCGCCGAGTGCGACGTCGCCATTGATGTAGACGGTCTGGTTTTCCGTCTTGCTGTCGCCGATGATGCGCGGGTTGCCTTCCTCGGCGCGGTTCGAGCGGCCGCGGTACAGGTATTCGGTGGTCACGCCGAAGCTGCCGCCGGCGACCGGGATGCCGCAGTAGGCCGATGCCAGGTAGTTGTCGCCGTCGCCTTCCTTGTACTGGCCCCAGCCGGCGACCGCCTCGCAGCCCAGGTTCTTCTTGAGCTCGATGTTCATGACGCCGGCGATGGCGTCCGAGCCGTACTGGGCGGCGGCGCCGTCGCGCAGCACCTGCACGTTACGGATGGCCATCACGGGGATCGCGTTCAGGTCGGTGCCGGTGTTGCCGCGGTTGCGCGCGCCGAACAGGTTGACGAGGGCGGTGGTGTGGCGGCGCTTGCCGTTGACCAGCACCAGGGTCTGGTCGGAACCGAGGCCGCGCAGGGCCGCGGAGTCGACCAGGTCGGCGCCGTCGGCGCCGCTCTGGCGGGTCGAGTTGAACGAAGGGGAGATGTTGGTGAGCGTTTGCGACAGGTCGAACTGGTTGCCCTGTTCGGCCAGGCGCGTCATCGGGATGATGTCGACCGGGACCGGCGTGTCGGTGCTGGATGCGGCGCCGGTGCGGCGCGTGCCGACCACGTGCACGCTTTGCATCGCGGTGGCGTCCGCGGCTTCGGGCGTGGCGGTCTGGGCAAAGGCCGTGGGAACGAAGGCGGCCAGGGCGCTGCTGCCATACAGGCCGAGCAGCACAGCGCGGCGCAATTGAGTCGGTTTGAACACGCACATCTCCAGTTAAGCAAACTTGCATGCTAGCCAATATTGGCAGACTCAACTACTGGGTGTGTCTGAATGTGTCTGAAACACAACGGATGCACCGAAATGGGATGGGTGATGATGCTGGGTGCATGATTGCGGTGCGGCTTTTCGTAGGGTGGACACCCGTGTCCACGCGGTACCACGGTTGAATATTCGAGATGCATGCTGGGCACAGCGTGGACTCAGGAGTCCACCCTACGAACGTCAACACCACGTAGGGTGGGTTCTCGAACCCACCAATACAACGGACGATCATTCGATATGCATGCGATGACATGGTGGGTTCGAGAACCCACCCTACGCGATTACGCGGCTTTGCCTTGCAATGCCTCGCTGCGCAGCACCTTCGCCGCTTCCACCATGTTGCGCAGCGCCGCCCGCGTCTCCGGCCAGGCGCGCGTCTTCAGCCCGCAATCGGGATTCACCCACAAATTCCCCGCCGGGATCACCTCGGCCGCCTTGCGCATCAAACGTGCGATGTCGTCGGTGGAGGGCACGCGTGGCGAGTGGATGTCGTACACCCCCGGCCCGATCCCGTTCGGGTAGGCGAACTCGCCGAAGCCGCGCAGCAGTTCCATGTCCGAGCGGCTGGTCTCGATCGTGATGACGTCGGCATCCATCGCCGCGATCTCGGGCAGGATGTCGTTGAACTCGGAATAGCACATGTGGGTGTGCAGCTGGGTCGTATCCGCGATGCCGGACGCCGAAATGCGGAAGGCGCGCGCGGCCCAGCCGAGGTAGTCGCGCCAGGCGGCGCGGCGCAGCGGCAAGCCTTCGCGGATCGCCGGTTCGTCGATCTGGATGATGCCGATGCCGGCTGCTTCCAGGTCCTGCACTTCGTCGCGGATCGCCAGCGCGATCTGCAGGGCGGTGCTCGAACGCGGCTGGTCGTCGCGCACGAACGACCATTGCAGGATGGTGACCGGGCCGGTCAGCATGCCTTTCACCGGACGCGTGGTGAGGCTCTGGGCGTAGGCGGTCCAGGACACCGTCATCGCGGCCGGGCGGGCAACGTCGCCGAACAGCACCGGCGGCTTCACGCAGCGCGAGCCGTAGGACTGCACCCAGCCGTTGGCGCTGAAGGCAAAGCCGTCCAGTTGTTCGCCGAAGTACTCGACCATGTCGTTGCGCTCGGCCTCGCCGTGCACCAGCACGTCGATGTCGAGGGCTTCCTGTTCGCGCACGGCCTGTTCGATCTCGCGCCGCATCGCCGCTTCGTAGCTTTCCTGCGCCTGCTCGCCGCGCTTGAAGGCGGCGCGCGCGGCGCGGATGGCGGTCGTCTGCGGGAAGGAGCCGATGGTGGTGGTCGGATACAGCGGCAGCTGGAAGCGCTCCTGCTGCGCGGCCTGGCGCACGCTGAAGGGGCTGGGGCGGCGGTCGGCATCCGCCGCGAGCGTATCGACGCGCTCCTGCACGGCGCGCTTGCGCACGCGCGGGCTGTTGGCGCGCGCTTCCGTCGCCGCGCGCGAGGCGCACAGTTCCAGATAGACGCTGCCGTCGCCTTCGACCAGGGCGTTGCGCAGGATGCGCAGTTCGTCCAGCTTTTCCGCGGCGCCAGCCATCCAGCTGCGCAGCTCAAAGTCGATGGCGGCGTCTTCGCGCAGCGACAGCGGCACGTGCAGCAGCGAGCACGATGGCGCGATCCAGAGTTCGCCGCGGCGGCGCTGCGCCAGCGGCTTGAGGCAGGCGAGGGCGCGATCGAGGTCGGTGCGCCAGATGTTGCGGCCGTCGACGATGCCGACCGAAAGCACCTTGTTATCGGGCAGCCAGTCGGCCACCGATTGCAGCTCGTGGGCTGCGCGCACGCCATCGACGTGCAGGCCGGCCACCGGCAGCTTGCAGGCGATGCTCAACTGGCCTTCGAGCGGCGAGAAGTAGGTGGCCAGCAGCAGCGGCAGGCCGGCCGTGGCCAGCGTGTGGTAGGCGCGTTCGAAGGCGAGCAGCCAGGCGCCCGGCAAGTCCAGGCCGAGGATCGGTTCGTCGACCTGCACCCACTCGACGCCGGCCGCCTTCAATTGCACCAGCAGTTGCACGTAGGCGGGCAGCAGGGTGTCGAGCAGGTCGAGCTTGTCGAAGCCGTCCTGCTTGGCTTTGCCGAGCCAGAGGAAGGTGAGGGGGCCGACCAGCGCCACCTTGACCTTGTGGCTCAGGGCCCGAGCTTGCGCCACTTCGGCCAGCAGGCGTTCGGGCGCCAGCGCGAAGCTGGTGGCGGCATCGAACTCGGGGACCAGGTAGTGGTAGTTGGTGTCGAACCACTTGGTCATTTCCAGGGCCGGCTTGCCGCCTTGCTGGCCGCCGCAGCAGGCTGCGTCGGTGTGTTCGTGCGTTGCCTCATGTGCCACCCCACGGGCCAGCGTGAAGTAGCGTGCCAGCGCCGATTCGCTGCCGTCGAAGCCGAAGCGCGCCGGTTCGCAGCCGAACAGTTGGATGTGGTTCGCCACATGATCATAAAAGGCAAAGTCGCCGACGGTGACGAAGTCCAGCCCGGCGTTCGCCTGCTGCTGCCAGTGGCGCGCACGCAGTTCGGCGGCGGTCTCTTCCAGTTGCGTTTCGCTTGTTTCGCCGCGCCAGTGGCGTTCGAGGGCAAACTTCAGTTCGCGTTGCAGGCCGATGCGCGGATAGCCGAGTGTATGAATCTTGATCATGATAAATCCAATCCGTATGAATGATGCTAACGATTGTCGTCAGAACTCATGCATAATTCAAACGAAAAAATTTCGACTTAACGTGAAAATCATTCATGGCTACTTCCATTCTTGAATTGCGCCACCTGCGCACCCTGCTGGCGCTGAAAGAGGCCGGCACCATTTCGCGCGCCGCGCAATTGCTGAACGTAACGCAGTCGGCGCTCTCGCACCAGGTACTGGCGCTGGAGCGGCAATACGAGACCGGGCTGTTCGAACGCAAGTCGTCGCCGGTAGCCTTTACTGCAGCCGGTCAGCGCTTGCTGGAACTGGCCGAGCAGGTCTTGCCGCACATCGGCGCGGCCGAACGCGATCTCGCGCGCCTGACCAGCAACGCCACCGGCAAGCTGCGCATCGCGGTCGAGTGCCACACCTGCTTCGACTGGCTGATGCCGTCGATGGACGCATTGCGTGCGCGCTGGCCGGAAGTCGAGCAGGACATCGTGTCGGGCTTCCAGGCCGATCCGATCGGCCTGCTGCACCAGGACCGCGCCGAGGTGGCGATCGTGTCGGAGCTGGACGAGAGCGAGACGGATGTGGACTTCCATCCGCTGTTCGAATTCGAGATGGTGGCGATCCTGCCGCTGAATCATCCGCTGCTGGCCAAGCCGTATCTCGTGGCCCAGGATTTCGTGGGCCAGGCCTTGATCACCTATCCGGTCCCGGACGACATGCTGGACCTGGTGCGCCAGGTGCTGCGTCCGGCCGGCGTGGAGCCGCCACGGCGCACGACGGAGTTGACGGTGGGGATGCTGCAGTTGGTGGCGAGCGGACGCGGGCTGGCGGCGCTGCCGCTGTGGGCGGTGAACGGCTACCTGGAGCGCGGCTACGTGGCGCGCTCGCGCATCGGGCCGGAGGGCTTGACGGGGCGCCTGTATGCGGTAACGCCGAAGCGGCTGGCGGGAAATGCCTGCCTGGCGGATTTCGTGCAGGTGATGCGCGAGACTTCCTTGCTGGCCTTGCCGGGGATTACCTTGTTGTAGTGGATGCCGGCGCAGTGAGAGGCACCCGCCTGTGCCGGAACCCGCAGGCCCCCGACGCGCTGCAGGGGTTCAGGGCGCGGGCGGGCGGCAAGCGCTGGCGTACGCATCTTCGTACGACTTGTCGAAACATGTGATGAAGCCATCGACGACATCGATGTTGGGTGGCCAACGCATCTTCATCGTCTTGCCGCCCTTCATTGGCAGGTCGACCACGCCGTCTTTCAACGGCGGCATGTCTGGATTGTTCGGGTAAGGAACCGCAGCGAGGTCCTTTCTTGCCTTGTCGAGCGCGGCGCGGTCCTTGCGCAGGAAGGCAATGCTCGCGTCCACGTAGGGATTCCAACCTGCCTTGTCGTTCTCCGCAGGCTGGCGTGAGCGTTCCATCAGGCCGATTGCGGCTTCGGACTGGCCGGCCATGGCGCGCAGCTGGGCCTCGTGCCAGTACAGGATGCCGGCTTCGTTGCCGTTCGCCTGGCGGTAGTCGCGCAGCAGGTCGGCGGCGGCCAGCTTGCAGCCCGGCTTGGCGGCGAGTGCGCGCCAGCCGCCTGACATGTCCTGGTCGAATGCATCTTCGCCGAGCGCCAGCAGGCGGGCGCGATCGGCCTCGCAACCGGCGGCCGGGCTGCCTTCCAGGGGTGCCGCATGGGTGCCGGCTGCGAGAGCACAACCAAAAACGAGCATTGCGATACGTCTGTTCATGCCAATCCAGGGTAATGATGGAAAGACTTTACGATAGCAATTAACATCCAAAAGAAATGCGCAGATTGTCACGATGCCGCGCCCGCGACCATGCGGATAGAGGCGTAGTGGATCGTCAGGCGACCGGTGCGCCGCGGCTCACCAGCCCGCCCACCAGTACGGCATCGCCCTCCAACGCAGTACGAATCAGACAGGCATGGCCGGTCGCGCGGCCCTGGCGCACGGTCAATGCCTGGCCCAGCAGCAGCGTGAGGGCGCCCGCCGCCACGCCGGTGGCGCTGTCTTCCATTGCCGGCTCGAGGTGGTTGAAGTTGCGGCCCTCGACTTCGCCATCCCCGGTGCGGCACCAGACGTAGCAGCCGTTCACGCCGGCGTTCTTGCCCCATACGTGGATCAGGGCCAGGTCCGGCTGCAGGGCATACAGCGTTTCCACATCTTCCACTTCCAGCAGCAGCTTCGGGCTGCCCACCGACAGTACGCGCGGCGCGCTGGCCAGCACCAGGTCGGGCGCCGACAGCAGGCGCAGCGGCAGGGCCGTGTCCAGTTCGAGTGCGGGCGCGTCCTGGCGCTCCAGGCGCACGAACACGTGTTCGCCATCGCGCGACAAAACCAGCGGCTGCCCGTGCATGGCCGTCGTTACCGTCAGCGGCGCGCTTGACCCCTGCCGCTCGAACAGCAGCTGCGCCGCCGCCAGGGTGGCGTGCACGCACAGGGGACTGCGCGTGTGCGGATAGACGTAATCCAGTACCGCTGCCAACTGCGCTGTATTGCCCGCCGCATTGCCCGCTGCGGCCACAGGATCGACGAACACGCAGGTCACACCACGCTCGCGCGCCAGCGCCCGCCGCCAACCGGGGTTGCCATTCCCTTCTTCAATCACGAGAGCCGGATTGCCCTCGCCAGGTTGTTCTCCAAAACAATCGAACTCATGAACATGCATTGCTGATCCTTGCCAAATTAACCTCGTCAGTTATACTGTGTTTTTATACAGTATTCCTGTGCTGTTTGCACGTTTTAATTCTTCTCAAAGCCTGCCAACGATGTCCTTACCGCCCGATCCGTCGATGCAGGGCCTGCCCGACTATGTCGAGCTGTTCTGCCTCTCGAACTTCTCCTTCCTGCAAGGCGCCTCGCACGCCGAGGAGTTGGTGGCGCGGGCGGTGCGGCTGGGGTATGCGGGTCTGGCGCTGACCGACGAGTGCTCGCTGGCCGGCGTGGTGCGCGCCCATGCCGAAGCAAAGAAGGCGGCGCTGCCCTTCATCATCGGCGCCCATTTCCATTTGCGGCAGCCGGATGGCAGCCCGGCGCTGTCGCTGATCCTGCTGGCGCAGAACCGCAACGGCTACGGCAACCTGTCCGAGTTCATCACGCTCGGGCGCACGCGCAGCGAGAAGGGGACCTATTTCCTGACCCCGGACGATATCGCCAACCCGCAAGGCGAGCTGGCCCACCTGAAGGGCATGCCCGATTGCCTGGCGATCCTGCTGCCCCAGTATCCCGGCCACGACCAGGCCGGCGTCGACCGCGTGCACGCCCAGGCACGCTGGATCGCCGAGCAGTTTCCGAACCGCGCCTGGCTGGGCCAGGTCCTGCTGCACCGCGCGCTCGACGAAGCGCACCGTGTCACGGTGGAAGAGGTGGGCTGGCAGCACGGCTTGCCGATCGTCGCGCTCGGGCACGTGACGATGCATGTGCGCTCGCGCAAGCCGCTGCAGGACACGCTCACCGCCACGCGCCTGAACAAGCCCGTGGCCGACTGCGGCTACGGCCTGGCGCAGAACGCCGAGCAGCACCTGCGCGCGCGCCTGCGCCTGGCGAACATCTATTCGAAGGAAGCGCTGAACGAGACACTGCGTATCGCTTCCGCCTGCACCTTCTCGCTCGACGAACTGCGCTACGAATACCCGAACGAAGTGGTGCCGCCGGGGCAGACGGCAAGCAGCTTCTTGCGCAGTGAAACCTACATCGGCGCGCACCGGCGCTTCCGCGACGGCATCCCGGCCAAGGTGCAGGCCCAGATCGAGCACGAGCTGGGCCTGATCGCCGAGATGGAATACGAACACTACTTCCTCACCGTGTACGACATCGTGCGCTTCGCCCGCTCGCAGGACATCCTGTGCCAGGGCCGCGGCTCGGCCGCCAATTCGGCGGTGTGCTACTGCCTCGGCATCACCGAGGTCGATCCGGCGCGGGCGAACCTGCTGTTCGAACGCTTCATCTCGAAGGAGCGCAACGAGCCGCCGGACATCGACGTCGACTTCGAGCACCAGCGCCGCGAAGAGGTCATCCAGTACATCTACGCCAAGTATGGCCGCATGCGCGCGGCGCTGGCGGCGGTGGTGATCAGCTACCGTCCGAAGAGCGCCTTGCGCGACAGCGGCCGTGCGCTCGGCATCGACCTCGCCATCATCGAGAAGGTGTGCAAGAACCACCACTGGTTCGACAGCAAGGAAAACCTCTTGATGCGGCTTGGCGAATGCGGCCTCGATCCGGATACGCCGCTGTCGCTGCAATGGGCGACGCTGGCGCAGCAGTTGCTGAACTTCCCGCGCCATTTGTCGCAGCACCCGGGCGGCTTCGTCATCGCGCGCGGCAAACTCTCGCGCCTGGTGCCGATCGAGAACGCGACCATGGTCGATCGCAGCGTCATCCAGTGGGACAAGAACGACCTCGAGGAGCTCGGCCTGATGAAGGTCGACGTGCTGGCGCTGGGCATGCTGTCGATGCTGCGCCGTGCGCTGGCGCTGGTGAGCCTGCGCCACGACATTGTCTTCGAGATGCAGGACATTCCGCCCGACGACAAGGCGACCTACGACATGATCTGCGCCGCCGACACGGTGGGCGTGTTCCAGATCGAGTCGCGCGCGCAGATGAGCATGCTGCCACGCATGAAGCCGCGCGTCTTCTACGACCTGGTGATCGAGGTGGCGGTGGTGCGTCCGGGGCCGATCCAGGGCGGCATGGTGCATCCTTACCTGCGGCGGCGCCAGGGGCTGGAACCCGTGGTGTATCCGAGCGACGACATGAAGGTGGCGCTGGCGCGTACGCTCGGCGTGCCGATCTTCCAGGAACAGGTGATGCAGGTGGCGATCCTCGGCGCCGGCTTCACGCCAGGCGAAGCCGACCAGTTGCGGCGCGCGATGGCGGCCTGGAAACGCAAGGGCGGCCTCGAACATTACTACGACCGCATCGTGCGCGGCATGCTGGAGCGCGGCTATGAACTGTCGTTCGCCGAGCAGATCTTCAGCCAGATCCAGGGCTTCGGCGAATACGGCTTTCCCGAGTCGCACGCGGCCAGTTTCGCCTTGCTCGCGTATGCCAGTTCCTGGGTCAAGTGCCACGAGCCTGCCGCCTTTTTGTGCGCGCTGCTGAACAGCCAGCCGATGGGCTTCTACAGCCCTTCGCAACTGGTGCAGGATGCGCAGCGCCACGGCATCGAGGTGCGGCCGGTGGATGTGAACATCAGCGGCTGGGATTCGACGCTGGAAGAACTGCACGACCGCACGCGCCAGCCGGCCGTGCGCCTGGGCCTGTCGCTACAGCGCGGCATGAACAAGGAGACGGCTGCGCGCATCGAGGAAGCGCGCGCCATCCGGCCTTTCGAGAGCGTGGCCGACCTGGCGCGCAGGGCAGGGCTGGACCGCAACGACTTGCAGGTGCTGGCCGGCGCGAATGCCCTGCGTTCGCTGGCCGGACACCGGCGCGAAGCCATGTGGCAGGCGGTGGGCGCCGTGCCCGACCGCGACCTGCTGCGCCCGACCACGGTGGACGAGGAGATGCCGGCGCTGGCGGCGCCGAGCGAGGGCGACGAGATCGTCGGCGACTACCGCGCGCAAGGGCTGACGCTGGGACGCCATCCGCTGGCGCTGCTGCGCAAGCAGCTGCTGAAACAGCGCTTCATGCCGGCATCCGTGCTGAACGAATACGCCAACGGCCAACTGGCGCGCGGCTGCGGCATCGTCACCGTGCGCCAGCGCCCCGGCACGGCCAAAGGTGTGCTGTTCGTGACGCTGGAAGACGAGACCGGGAACGTGAATGTGATCGTCTGGCCGGACCTGGTGGAGCAGCAGCGGCGCGAGGTGTTGGGGGCGCATCTGCTGGGCGTGTATGGCGTGTGGCAGAGCGAAGGGCAGGTGAAACACCTGGTGGCCAAGCGTCTGGTGGACATGTCGCATTTGCTGGGCAGGCTGGCGACGAGCAGCAGGGATTTTTGCTGATGGCGATTCCCGGCTGTTGGTGAAGTACCGAACCGAGCTCCTGCTTGTGCGCACGTATCGTCCATCTTCCACTTACCGAGGACCACACCATGCCCACCGATTTCGACCGCAGCGACAACCAGCATCGTCCACCCCTCGGCGCAACGCAAGCCGGCAGCACGAAACCGCTGATCGTCACGCCGACTTTCGTCAGCCGCGTCGATGCCACCGCGCGCGGCGAACGTCCGCAAGACAGCGGCGCCTCGAAAAGCCGCCACGGCCACGAAGTGCACTTCCCGAACTGGCGCCCGCATGCGCTGGCATTGGAGGGCGAACCGAACCTCGCCTTCGAGCACTGGGACGAATACTGGCGCAAGGTGCACGGGCCGAAGTTCGCCTGGGACGAACCGGGCAGCTCGTCGGCGCTGGTGTTGCGCTACGACCAGGTGCACCGCGTCGCGTCCGGCCCCTCGTCCTTCTTTCCGCCGCCTTACCGCGCGATGGTGACCGACGAAGGCAAACTGCCGGCGGACCCGGAAAAGCGCGTCCCAACTTATGAGCGCCCGCGCTGGGACGGCTTCGCCTACATCGCCTACGCCGACGAGGGCGACATCGAGCGCACGCTGGGACAGGAAAAATTCGACAAGCGCATCGTGGCCGACGAGCAGGTCGCCTTTCGCATGGTCACGCGCGAAATCACCCGCGAATACATCCTCATCCCGAGCGAACGCCACCGCGACCCGGTGAGCCTGGTGATGATCCACATGCGCGCGCCGCAGCTGTCGCGCGCGGACTTCCAGGCACGGCTGCTGGGCGAGCACGCGCAGCTGGTACTGGCCCAGCCGGCCACGCGCGAATTCGTGCGCCGCTACGCCCAGCTGCACAACATCGGCTCGACCCAGAAGGACCCCGAAGGCAGCAAGATCGATGCGGTGTCGGTGCTGTCGTTCGCGTCGCTGAACGACGTCGAGGACTACCTCGTCAGCGCCGATTACGCCGCCATCCAGGCTTCGTACGATGCGCTGCTGGGCGAGGGTTCGGAGTGGTGGACCGGGATCAACTACAGCGTGATCAACCGCCTGCTGCCGGAAGTGGCGACCGCACTGCCGCCATCCGGCAAACCCGATCAGCCCTGATCCGCCCCAGGCGCACCCTCGGGCAGGCGCGCCACCACCTTGATCTCGAACTGGAAGCCGTACAGCCAGGTCACGCCGACCGCGGTGACGGTGGGGTGGGGCGGCCCGCCCCAGAATTCCTGGGCCACGCTCCAGATTTGTTCGAAGCGCGTTTCCGGATCGACGATGAAGATGGTGACATCGACCACGTCGTCGAAGCCGCACCCCGCCGCCTCCAGCACCGCGTTCAGGTTCCGGAAGGCGCGCCGCACTTGCGCGTCCAGTTCCGGCTCGGGCGAACCGTCTTCGCGGCTGCCGACCTGGCCCGAGACGAACAGGAAGCCGCCCGAGCGCACCGCCGGCGAATAGCGGTTCTTTTCATACAAAGCCTGGCGTCCTGCCGGAAAGACCACGTCGCGTACTGTCATTGCCGTTCTCCTCGATGATGCCGGCCACGCGCCGGCGTTTGACGGATACTTTAGCTGCCCAGGGATCGCGGATAAACATGCAGCTTCGCTCAAGACTGTTTGTATAATCCAAACAATCAATCGGGAGGTGGCGTGGACAGGTTCGACGCGATGCGGGTCTTTGCCAGGGTGGTCGAGGCAGGCAGTTTTACGAAAGCGGCGCAGACGCTGCACATGAACCGCACGACGGTGACCCAGTTGGTGCAGCAACTGGAAGCCCGCCTGCGCCTGAAGCTGCTGAACCGGACCACGCGCAAGGTGGGCGTCACGGCCGATGGCGCCGCCTACTACGAACGCATCGTGCGCCTGCTGGCCGAGCTCGAGGATGTCGAGACCAGCCTGCCGAACGCACTGGCCGCGCCGAGCGGCGTGCTGCGCGTCGACGTGCCGAGCCCGTTTGCCACCATGCTCCTGATCCCGGCGCTGCCGCGGTTTCATGCGCGCTACCCCGAGATCCGCTTCGACCTCGGCGCCAGCGACCGCAAGGTCGACCTGGTGGGCGAAAACATCGATTGCGTGGTGCGCGGCGGGGCCGTGACCGACGGTTCGCTGGTCGCCCGCCACATCGGCGACCTGCGCCTGGGCGTGTACGCGGCGCCTGCCTACCTGGCGCGGGCGGGCGTGCCGGTGCATCCGGACGCACTGCTGGAGGCGCGGCACAGCATCGTGCGCTTTCGCTGGTCGCGCAACGGCGGCGGCTTTCCGTATGCGATGCAGAAGGGCGGCGAGAGCGTGCAGATCGGCGGACGCCACATCCTTTCCATCGACGACGGCAACGCCTATCTGGCGGCGGGCCTGGCCGGGCTGGGTGTGCTGTGGCTGCCCGACTACATGGCGCGCGGGCATGCCGACGCGGGCAGCCTGGTCCCCTTGTTCGAGGACTGGCACATCGACCCGATGCCGCTGTACCTGGCGTATCCGCCGAATCGCCATCCGAGCAAGAAGCTGCGCGTGTTCATCGACTGGATGGATGCGCTGATGGCGGAACATGCGCCGTTGCAAAATCGCCGGACCTGACCATGACTGTCTCTTGAGGGCGTTGCTTTTTACCGACGTAGCGGACGTCATGCCCGATTACCCGTCCTATACTGGACGTCCACCAGTCTTCATCGGGAGCCAGTCATGAAAGCGATGTATCCCGTATCTGCGGCCCTGGTCGCCGCGCTCGCCTTGTCGAGCGGCGCCGCATCGGCGCAGTCCCTCAAGAAAACCGACGGCGTGCTGGCCGACGCCTCGGGCATGACGGTCTACACCTTCGACAAGGACAAGGCCGGCTCGGGCAAGAGCGCCTGCAACGACGGCTGCGCCAAGATGTGGCCGCCGGTGCCGGTTACCGGCGACAGCGTCGCCTCGCCGTACTCGGTCGTCACGCGCGACGACGGCTCGAAGCAACTGGCCTACAAGGGCAAGCCGCTCTACCTGTACGCCAAGGATGCCAAGGCGGGCGAGCGCAAGGGCGACAAGGTGATGGACGTCTGGCACGTGGTCAGCGATTGACCGGGGCGCTGGCGCGCTCCTGATTACTGCGCCCAGTAATCCAGCACCAGCGAACGCGCCAGGCTTGCGCCCAGGGTATCGACGAAGCGCTGGTGCGCCGCATGCACCAGGTAGCCGTCGCGCGCCTCGGTGCTGGCAAACGTCAGCGTGAAGCAATGGGTGAAGCCGTCGTTCAGGCCTTCCGGGCTGACGTTGGTGCCCCATTCGTAAGACACGATGCCCGGAATCGCGGCCGGCAGGGTGGCGAAGTCGGACACGATGGCGTCGACCTGTTCCGGCGTGGCGCTTTCCTTGAAGGCGAACAGGACGACGTGGCGCAAGGCGGCGGATGGGCTGGTGGTCATGGTGGATGCGTGAATAAAAAGATAAGCAATCTTACACGGCTCTGCGGCGGTATGCGTGTGCCTTCCTTGCGCGTGCCGCGTCCGCGCCGATCCGTGTAGAGTTCGCGGACCGACAAGCGATAGGAGCACACCCATGTTCAGCATTGACGACTTCGCGCAACTGCAGTTCCTGGTCGGCCGCTGGCGAGGCGAAAGCGCCGACGGCAAGCCCTTCTACGAGGAATACGACCATCCGGACCCGAACGTGTTCCAGTCACACCGTTTTGCTGACGAAACATTTGTCGAGCGCACAGACGGCAGCACCATCTCCTTCAAGGATGGCGAAGTCACCTCGCAGTGGGGCGAATTCACCTGGCGCGCGTCCAGTATCGGTCGCGACAGCGCGGTCTTCGAGCCCGTCAACGCGCCCAGCCGCTTCGAGTGGCGCCGCGTCGACGAATCCACCC
Source organism: Massilia sp. (assembly GCA_031999925.1). Lineage (GTDB taxonomy): Bacteria > Pseudomonadota > Gammaproteobacteria > Burkholderiales > Burkholderiaceae_D > Telluria. Next base: position 13,528 of record DAMABW010000028.1, read on the forward strand.
TGGAAGCCCACCAGCGCTGGACGGCCGAGGGCAAGGAGCAGGAGCACACGATCCGCCTGAACCGGGTGATTGCCATCTAATCCTAGCGCGCGCCGGCGCCAGTTCCGGCGCCTTGCGCCGTGCCTTGCGCCGCCCCTGCCGCCGCGCGCAGGCGGGCGGCGCGCGTCGCGTTGAGCGGATGGCTCGACATGAAGGTGTCGGCCTGTTCCCAGATCCAGTCGGGCGCATCCCTGTCGTCGTCGTCGTCCTTGCCGTACGCGAGCTGGTCGAACAGGTCGGCCAGGGGCAGCGTCGACAGGCGGTGCCGCTGCAGCAGGGCGATCGCGTATTCGTCGGCCTCGGCTTCCATCTCGCGCGAATAACGCATGCCGGCCAGCGCGCCGGGCAGGGCGGCAATGCCGCTGAAGTCGCCGAACAGGGTCGCGCTCAGCGCGGCCGTCAGCGAGGAGCCGGCCAGCACCCGGGTGCCGTGGCGCAGGCGCACGTGGCCGATCTCGTGGGCCAGCACGCCGGCCAACTGGGCGGTTTCGGTGTCGCCGATTTCGCTGGCCTTGCCGACGATCAGGCGCACCATCAGGTCGGTCATGACGATGGTGCCGTCGGGCAGGGCCACGGCGTTCGCGCCCAGCGCCTCGACGTCGTGCACCAGCAGCCGCACCGGCACGTCGGGCGGCGCGATGCGGCGCAGGATCTGCTGGACCTCGGCCAGGCGCTCGTCGCTCAGGCGGCTCTGGCGCAGCATGCCGCTGGCGCGCAGGGTCTCCACCGCGCTTTCGCCCAGCGAGCGGTCGACCGAGGGCGGAAGCGCGGCCGCGATCCTTTTTGCCGCCGCCGGTATGCCCCAGAAGGTCGTGGCCAGGATCAGTGCCACCAGCAGCACCAGCGCCAGCAGCGCGGCCCAGGAGTGGGCGGCGAGGCGCTCGGCGCGCGAAGGCCGGTAGCCGAGTGCCGCGCGCAGCAGGCGCCCGGCCTCGAGCCCGGCCACCTCGCAGCGCGCGCCGTCGGCGAAATACAGCACCGTCGGCGTGCCGGCAAAGGGCTCGGCCACGCGCGTGTCGGCACGGGGATAGGTCCGCTCGAACGCGCCTTCCAGCGCCACCGCCGCGCCGTCGGCGTGGACGACGACGTCATGGCAGCATGCGCTGCGGCCATCGAAGAAACGGGCATTCGCCATTGCGCTTACCATGACAGGTCGACTCCCAGGAAATCGGCGGCGCCGTCGCCGGCCGCACCGCCACGGGCGGCAGCCTGCGAGACCACGTGATCGAAGCCGCCTTCGACCTCCAGGTGCAAGTGGTCGAGACGGTAGCGGTAGGCGCTGACCACCGCGAACGGCCGGTACAGGCCGAGCGTGAGCAGGGTCAGCATCAGGTTCTTGAGCTGCAGGCGGGCAAAGGCGCGCGCCGACATGCTCGACACCAGGCGCACGCCGGGAAAGTCGGTATGGCGCATGCACAGGTTGAAGACGCGCACCTGCTGGTAGGGGCCGAGCAGCGCATAGGCCATGAACGCCGTCACCAGCACGATCACCACGCCCAGCACGGCGTTCGCCGTGGCTTCGGACAGCATGGCCCGCAAGGGCAGCGAAGCCAGGCTGGCCACGAACACGGCCAGCACGATCGTGGTCGCCAGCAGCAGGCCGCGCACATAGATGCCGAAGAATTCCGGGACGGTCAGCTCGTTATACGAGTCCTGGTCGCCATACGATACGTGGGCGTACTGGTAATGCTTCATCCAGGCGTACATGGCCGGCCATGCCAGGTAGAGCAGCCAGACCGCCGCCACCCAGGGCGTTTCGCCATACACCGCCGCCAGCACGCCGGGCAGCAGGAAGATGGCGATCGGCGCCAGGTAGACCTTGTAGGCCATCGGCACCGAACCCGAGAAGTAGAAGTGCAGGCCGCGGTAGCTGGTGTTCCCGAGGCGGAAACGCAGGGCGCCGCGCATCAGGAAGGGCAGGGAGGCGAACAGCACGGCGATGGTGACCACGCCGGCCGCGATCGAGATGCCGAAGGCGTAGTGGTAGGCCGCCAGCAGGACCACCGCCAGTGCCCGTCCCCAGAGGATGGACCTGGGCTTGCCATGGAAGTCGAAGCGCGCACCCGCCAGTTCGGTATTGCGGTCGAAGTACTGCAGCCGCCGCACCTTGGCCCAGGCCGAGTAGATGCCGGCGCTTGCCAGGCTCAGCAGCAGATTGACGACCCAGATCCGGAAGTACTCGCGGCCGCTGCCGGTGAACGAGAGAGCGAGGGTCTGGACCGTGGAAGCGCTGTCGGCCTCGCTTGCGCTTTCTTCAGGTGCTGATGGTTCGGCAACGAGTTCATCGGCCGGAACGGCGAGATCGTGCATGACATTTTGGCAAGAAATTTACCAACCAGCAATGTCTCTCTTTGTGGTCAAGTCGTCAACTTATTTCTGCCGTTTGTCTCATTCCAGCCCCAGCCACTTGCGATAGGAACCGTAGTGGTGGATCACGAAGCCGCCAAACGGCTGCATCGCCCCTACCTCCTGCGCGGTGGCCTTGAGCTCCCGTTCCATGTCGGCTTCCTTCAGGTGGTGGAAGGAGACCTTCTTGATCGCGTTCGGCAGCGTCTCGACGCCGATCAGCACGCGGCGGCCGATGCGTTCGGCGTACTGCAGTTCGTCCATCGCGTGGCTGACGATGCCGTCGCCGCCGCCCGCATGGTCGCGGTAGTCCATCAGGGCCACGTAGTCGTAGATGTCCTGCACGTGCTGGCTCACCGGTTTCGTTTGCCCCTTGTAGTCGAGGCGCATGCCGTCGAGCCAGAACGGAATCGCCGGCCCCAGCGGCAGGGTCTGGCCGGATGCGCGCTTGGTTGCCATCAGCGCGTCCGACAGCGCGATGAATTCGCCCAGCAGTGCCATCTTGCGGGTCGACCATTCGTCGAGGATGTGCGGCTCGATGTCGACGTTGATGCCGTCGAAGCGTTCCTCGGGCGCGGCGGCCTTGTTGTAGTCGAGGACGCGCTGCAGCATGGCCAGGGCTTCCTTGCGGTGCCGGGGCAGCACGTAGCGCTCGGTGTGCAGGTAGCCCGAGCCGAGCAGGGCGTAGGCCTTCAGGCCGGAGGCATGCAGGCGCCGGATCAGGCGCCGGTAAGCCTGGGGCTGGGTCACGATCAGGTTGCGCCCGCCGAAGGCGTCGGCGTACAGGAAGACGGTGTCGATCGATTTCGCGCGCAGGAAGTCAATGGCGCGGCCGGCCGCAGCCGGGTCGTCCAGCATCGCGTACGAATCTTCTTCCCAGGTCCAGATGGCGCGCGGGCCGATGCGCTCGGCGGCGTGCGCGCCCAGCGCGACAAGCCCCAGCAGCAGGGCGGCAAACAAACGGCTTGCAAACGAGCGTGTCACAGGCGCGTCTCCACATGGTATTGGCCGACGCCGAGCGGGCGGCCGGTGTCCGGATGCGAGGGCAGGACCGAGACGAAGTAGCTGCCCGGCGCCACCTTGCGCACGTCCGGGCGCAGGACGACCGTTGCCGTTTCGCCCGGCGCCAGGGTGCGTGCCGGCGCGACCGTTTCGTTCAGTTCCAGTCCGTGCTCGTTGGCGACCACCAGCAGCGGCACGAACGCGGGCGAGGTGTCGACGCCATGGTTGGTGAAGGTGGCTTCGAACGCCACCTCCTTCGTATCGGCGATGCGCCGCAGCTTGCTCACGCCGAGGTCGCCGGCGCTGGCCGCCAGCGCGGTGCCGCGTAGGGTGCGTTCGCCGCCGTAGCCGGCCAGGCGCGCATCGGCCTGCGGCAGCAGGGCATTGCTGCGGCCGGCGGTGCCGTTCGCTTCCAGGAAGTCGCGGAACTGGGCCTGGGCGCGCGCCAGGGCGCCGGCGTCGGTATTCTGATCGAGCTGCATGCCGTCGCCGATGGTGTAGAGCCGGCCCTGCGCCAGGTAGGCGGTGCCAGAGACGAAGTCGCTCATCTCGGTCTTGGTCTGCTTCAGCGGAATCACGTGCAGGTTGCGGAACGACGGCTCGGTATCGAGGCCGGTGCCGATCCAGGTCACCTCTTTCGGCGACTTCAGGCCGTGGTTGTTGGCCAGGTAGGCCAGCAGCGAGGGCGCGATGTCGAACTGCGAGGAGATCGCCTTGATCGCACGCGGCGCCTTCAGCATCGGCGAATACACGATCAGCGGCACGTGGTAGCGCTCGATGCGGGTATCCATCGGCAGCTCGGGCAGGCGGTGGTCGCCGGTGACGATGAAGATGGTGTTCCCGTAGTCCGGCAGTTTGGCCGCGCGTTCGAAGAACAGGCGCAAGGCGTCGTCGGTGTAGAGGATGCTGGCGAAGATGTCGCGGCCGTTCTGGTAGACCGGGGACGCCGGGAGCTTCAGCCCGGCCATGCGCTCGTCGACGCGGCGCAGCCAGGCCTCCTTGCCGGGGAAGGTGAAGGGGCTGTGCATGCTGGTGGTCTGGATGATGGTCACCGCCGGACCGGCCGGCGCCCTGGCTTCGTGCTCGGATGCCACTTCCATCAAATCGCGGTCGGCGTAGCCCCAGTCGTTGCTGCGCTGGTAGGGCGGGCCGAAGTCCTGTTCGCTGACCAGGCTGTCGACGCCCTGGCGGCGTAGGAAGATGCCTTCGTTGTCGAACTCGAGATTCGAGCCGGAATAAAAGCGCAGCCGGTAGTCCTGGCTTTTCAGGATCGACAGCAGCGAGGCGTGGTGCGGCAGCTTGTCGCCCAGCGCCGCCAGGCCGTTTTCGCCGAAGGGTAGCGAACCGAAGACCGTGGTCAGCACGCCGAAGGTGCGGCCCTGGCCGGCCAGGAAGTTCTCGAAATACAGGCTGCGGCCGGCCAGTTCGTCGAGGAAGGGCGTGAAGCTGCCCAGGCGCGCATTCGGCCCGGAAAAGCTGCGGCCCAGGCCTTCGACGATGACGAAGACCAGTTTCGGCGGCGCCGCGCCGGGACGCGTGTTCATCAAGGGGCCGAGGGTATCGGGCGTGCGGTCGACGTGCACGAAAGGGTAGCGCGGGTCCTGGCCGGACCAGGGTGTCTGCGCCCTGGCATGCGGCGCTGTGGCGCCTGCCGCATCGTGCAGGCGCGCCAGGTTGCTGTCGACGAAGAAGGCGGTCTTGTTCAGCAGGTAGTCGGCGTCGGCATCGGTGCGCGCCACGGCCGGCGCGAAGCGCTGCGGCAGCAGGGCAAAGGCGCACAGGCTCACGGCGAGGGCGGCGTAGCCGGCGCGGGCGCCGGGACGGAACCACCAGTCGCGCACGCTTATCGACAGCAGCGCCCACAGGCAGGCCAGCGCCGCCATCACGGCCACGCCCAGCATCGGGCTCAGGGCCCAGCCGCCGGCCACCGTCGCCCCGACTTCGCTCGCCGAGTAGGCGAACAGGTCGGCCCCGAGCGGCACGCCCGAGACCCAGTGGTATTGCAGCAGCGCCGCATGCGCCAACAGCAACACGCTCCACAGCAGGCCGAGCGCCGCCGTGCGCCAGCGCTGTGAGGGAATGAAGGCCAGCGGCAGCGCGCCTATCAGGAACACGAAGGCGAAGCGCATGAGCGACAGCAAATCGTTGCCCAGGCCCGCGCCGAACAGGCTCGATTGCGCGACGCCGGCGCCGCTGGCGTGGATGGCTTCGGCAATGCGCAGGCAGAGCCAGGCCGCCACCAGCGCCGGCAATGACGCCAGCGGAAAGGCGAGTGCCCGTCCCAGGCGCTCGAACACGGAAGGACGCACGCTTACCACCGGCGATAGAGCCCGAAGGAGAGGCCGCGTTCGCGCGCATCGTTCCCGTCGCGCGAGAAATTGACGCCGACCTTGCTGCCCCAGTCGCGCGACCAGTAGCGGATCCAGGTCAGGCTGCCGCCGCCGGAACGCGCGCGGCCGCCGGCCAGCGACAGCGGATCGTCGCTGCGGCCGCGATTGGCCGTGGCTTCGAGGTAGCTGTCGGCGTCGCCGGCATAGTAGTAGCGCGCCAGCAGGCGGTCGCCGCTGCTGTGCGAATCCTCGGAGACGATGTTCTGGTGGCGCAGCTGGACGTACCAGTTGCCGACGTACTTGGCGAGGCTGACGCCGTAGATGTTGACGCGCGAATCGAAGCCGAGCACGTCGTCGCTGAGCGAGGCTTCCCAGCCGCTGCCGAGGGACTGCCAGATCTCGACGCGGCCCGCATTTTCCGGGAACAGGCGGCCGGACGGGGCGCGCTGGTAGCGCAGGTTGGCGTAGGCGCCGCGCCACAAATCGGTATAGGCGTCGAGCGCCCAGGCATAGCCGGTCTGGTCGAAGCGGTGCGCGCGCAGGGTCTCGAAGCCGATCGAGCCGCGCTGCATGTAGTGGCGCACGCTGGCGGTCTGGTCGTTCCAGCGCGGGCCGGAACCGACATCGGTCCAGCTGCCGGACAAACTGGCGGCCCAGGTATAGCCGGCGGCCAGCGCCGCTTCCGGGTTGCCGGCGCGCGGCTGGGGCGAGATGGCGGCAAGCGCGGCGGTCTCCGGACCAGGCACGGGGGCAGGAGTGAGGGCGGCATCGAAAGCGTCGATCTCGGCCGCGTTGCCGCCAACGCTGCGCGCTTGCGCCAGGTCGGCGCGCGCCTCGGCCAATTGGCCGGCGGCGCGGTAAGCGCGGGCGCGGGCCAGCCAGCTCGACGGGTCATCCGGGCGCAGCGCGACCAGGCGGCTGTAGGCGGCAATCGCCGGCGCGGGCTGGTCGTGCCACTGGTGCATGTTGCCGAGCGCGAGCCAGACGTCGGCGTAGTCGGGCGCGGCTTTCGCCGCCGCTTCCAGGTCGGCCTGGGCCTCGGCCCAGCGGTCCAGGCGCGTGTAGGCGATGCCGCGGCCGAGCAGGACGTCGACGTTGCCGGGGGAGCGGGTGAGCAGGGCGTTGTAGGCGGCGACCGCCAGGGCCGGCTGGCCGCTGTTGGCCAGGGCGCGGGCCTGCTCGTACTGCTCGTCGAAGGAGGCGTTGGCGGCGGGCTGGATGTGTTCGGTGGCGGGTGGGGGCGGCTGGAGATCGATGGGCATGGGATGCAGGGAAGCGGTACGTTGGCGCAACTCTGCCCGAGCGGTCAGGGAGCGTCAAGACGCGCACGGTTGTCAAACGGCGTTTGTACCCGCGAGTCCGGAACGGCTTCGGGTTTCTGTGCCGCGAGTCCGGAACGTCTCCAGGTTCCCGTGCCGCGAGTCCGGAACGTCTCCCGTAGG
>DAMABW010000029.1:0-10840 GCA_031999925.1 Massilia sp.
GCCTTGCAAACAAATGGTCCGACATGGTACGCCTCTCCCTGAATCGCGCATGAGCCGATCCCACGCCAGCGAGGACGCGGTAATGGCGTTTTGGAATGTGACTGTGAGGTAGTTTCCCCACTTACTGTAAGTATAAAAGAAATTGTTCTTAAGTAAAGTGAATAAAAGGATGCTGTTGTAAAAGGTTAATTTCTCTAATGCAATTTACTGAAGATTATTTTGATTAAATCAATACCAAAGGCGCACTGTTGGTCTGCACCAGGCAATCAATGACATCCGGTTAATAGCGTATTCATCTATGCAAATGACGTTTCTTTCGTTTGTTTTATGAGTGGCAAGTGAGAATATGAACGCCTGTTAGAAGAAAATGTAATAAGGCCTCCATGAAAAAGACACGCGCGCCCGGCCGGGTCATCCCCGGCTTCGGGCTCTCGCTCGGGTTCACGATCTTTTATCTCGCATTGATCGTGCTGATCCCGTTGTCCGCCGTGTTCCTGAACACCTTCACCATGAGCTGGGAAGCGTTCTGGCGCGCCGTCACGTCCGAGCGCGTGATCGCATCGTATAAACTCAGCTTCGGCGCCTCGCTGATCGCGGCCGCCTTCAACGTCGTCTTCGGGGGCATCGTCGCCTGGGTGCTGGTGCGCTACCGCTTCCCGGGCAAGCGCTTCGTCGACGCCCTGGTCGATTTGCCGTTCGCGCTGCCCACCGCGGTGGCTGGCATTACATTGACGTCCCTGTACTCGGCCAACGGCTGGATCGGCCAATACCTGGACAAGCTCGGCATCAAGGTTGCCTTCTCGCCGCTGGGCGTGGTGGTGGCGCTGACCTTCATCGGCTTGCCCTTCGTGGTGCGCACGGTGCAGCCGGTGCTGGAAGAAGCCGAGCGCGAACTCGAAGAAGCCGCCGCCAGCCTGGGGGGCAGCCCGCTGCAAACCTTCATCCGCGTGGTGTTGCCGGGCATCGTGCCGGCGCTGCTGACCGGCTTCGCGCTGGCCTTTGCGCGCGCCACCGGCGAGTACGGTTCGGTGATCTTCATCGCCGGCAACCTGCCGATGGTGTCCGAGATCACGCCGCTGTTCATCATCACCAAACTGGAGCAGTACGATTACGCCGGCGCCACCGCGATTGCGGTCGTGATGCTGATCTTCTCGTTCATCCTGCTCCTCACGATTAACTTGCTCCAGGCATGGACGCGCAAACGGGCAGGCAAGAAATGAGTGCCGTACTAGATCAACCAACCGTGGCCGCGCCGCCGCACCATGTGCGCAGCGCGCCGACCAACACCTTCGAGCCGCGCTGGGTGCGCTGGACGCTGATCGCCGTCGCGCTCACCTTCCTGACCCTGTTCCTGTTCGTGCCGCTGGTCGCCGTGTTCACCGAAGCGCTGAAGCGCGGCTGGGACACCTATGTCGAAGCCATCCTCGACCCGGATGCGATCTCGGCCATCAAGCTGACCCTGATCGCGGCCGGCATCGCCGTGCCGCTGAACCTGGTGTTCGGCGTGGCGGCGGCCTGGGCGATCGCCAAGTTCGAGTTCAAGGGCAAGAGCATCCTGCTGACCCTGATCGACTTGCCGTTCTCGGTGTCGCCGGTGATCGCCGGCCTGATCTACGTGCTGCTGTTCGGCGCCCAGGGCTGGTTCGGCGAGTGGCTGGCCGAACACGACATCAAGATCCTGTTCGCGGTGCCGGGCATCGTGCTGGCGACCGTGTTCATCACTTTCCCGTTCGTGGCGCGCGAACTGATTCCGCTGATGCAGCAGCAGGGCACCGAGGAAGAAGAGGCGGCGCTGGTGCTGGGCGCCTCGGGCTGGCAAACCTTCTGGCGCGTCACGCTGCCGAACATCAAATGGGGCCTGCTGTATGGCGTGATCCTATGTAACGCCCGTGCGATGGGCGAGTTCGGCGCGGTGTCGGTGGTGTCGGGCCACATCCGCGGCGAGACCAACACCATGCCGCTGCAGGTGGAAATCCTCTACAACGAATACAACTTCACGGCCGCGTTCGCGATCGCGTCGCTGCTGGCGCTGCTCGCGCTGGTGACGCTGGCCATCAAGACCTTTATCGAATGGCGTCTGCACCAGTCACGTAGTGCGGACACCGGTACCACGGAGCGCACGCAATGACGATCGAAGTCCAACACATCCGCAAGCAGTTCGGCCAGTTCAAGGCGCTCGACGACGTTTCGCTGCAGTTCCCGGACGGCCAGCTGACCGCCTTGCTCGGCCCTTCGGGCTGCGGCAAGACCACGCTGTTGCGCTGCATCGCCGGCCTCGAACATCCCGATTCGGGTGCGGTCCTGCTCGACGGCCAGGATGCCTCGCACCGCCACGTGCGCGAGCGCCAGGTCGGCTTCGTGTTCCAGCACTACGCGCTGTTCAAGCACATGACCGTGTTCGAGAACGTCGCTTTTGGTTTGCGCGTGAAGCCGCGCAAGGAGCGCCCGAGCGAAGCGCAGATCCGCGAGAAGGTGAAGCGGCTGCTGGAACTGGTGCAGCTCGACTGGATCGCCGACCGCTACCCGCCGCAGCTGTCGGGCGGCCAGCGCCAGCGTATCGCCCTGGCGCGTGCGCTGGCGGTGGAGCCGCGCGTGCTGCTGCTCGACGAACCCTTCGGCGCCCTGGATGCCAAGGTGCGCAAGGAACTGCGCCGCTGGCTGCGCCGCCTGCACGACGAGCTGCACGTGACCTCGATCTTCGTCACCCACGACCAGGAAGAAGCGCTGGAAGTGGCCGACCAGGTGGTCGTCATGAACAAGGGCCGCGTCGAACAGCTCGGCACGCCGGAAAGCGTGTACAACGCCCCGGCCTCGCCCTTCGTCTACAGCTTCCTGGGGAACGTGAACCTGTTCCACGGCCGCGTGCACGACGGTGTGCTGGCCAGCGGCGACGCCCTGTTCGACGCGCCAAGCCTGAACGGCATCAGCAATGCCGACGGCATCGGCTATGTGCGTCCGCACGACCTCGATGTGGAGCGCTACACGCCGGGGCAGGAGGGCATCGTGGTCAAGCTGCGCCGCGCGCATGCGATCGGCCCGCTGGCCCAGCTCGACCTCGAGCGCGAAGACAATGCCCAATTGATCGAAGCCGTGATCCCGAACGAGCGCTTCAGCCGCCTCGGCTTCAAGGAAGGCGAGACGCTGGTGGTGCGTCCGCGCCGTATCGAAGTGTTCGTCGACCAGGGAGGCGGCATATGAACTTCCAGCAGCTGCGCTCGGTGCGCGAAGCGGCGCGCCGCAACTTCAATCTCACCGACGTGGCGAACGCGCTGTTCACGTCGCAGCCGGGTGTGTCGCGCCAGATCCGCGAGCTCGAGGAAGAACTCGGCGTCGTCATCTTCGAGCGCAACGGCAAGCGCCTGACCGGGCTGACCGCGCCAGGCAAGGGTATCCTGAAGATCGTCGAGCGCCTGCTGGTGGAAGCGGAAAACCTGGCGCAGGCGAGCCAGGAATTCGCCGACCAGGACAGCGGCACCCTGACCATCGCCGTCACCCACACCCAGGCGCGCTATGCGCTGCCGCAGGTGGTGCAGTCCTTCCGCAGCGCGTTTCCGAACGTGCGCATCGCCCTGCAGCAGAGCGCGCCGGAGCACATCGCCGAATACGTGCTGTCGGGGCGTGCCGATATCGGCATCGCCACCGAGGGCTTGTCGGCGTTTCCCGATCTCGTGTCGTTCCCGTGCTACCGCTGGAGCCACGTCGTGGTGGCGCCGGATGGGCATCCGCTGCTGGGCAGCACGCCATTGCGGCTGGAAGAGCTGGCGAACTATCCCTTGATTACCTACGACGTCGGCTATACGGGCCGCAGCCATATCGACGAGGCGTTTCGTACGGCCGGGCTGTCGCCGGACATCGTGCTCACCGCCATGGACTCGGACGTCATCAAGCAGTATGTGTCGCTGGGGATGGGCGTCGGGATCATCGCCTCGATGGCGTTCGACCACGGACGCGACAAGGGACTGCGTGCGGTGGAATCGTCGCACCTGTTCGCGCCGAACGTGACACGCCTCGCCGTGCGGCGCGGGGCCTATTTGCGGGCGTATGCCTACCACTTCATCGAGCGGTTCGCGCCCGGTTTCACGCGCTCGGATATCGAGCGGACCTTGCAAACCGAAGTCGAAGCAAGCTGATCAGTGGCATTCTGCTAATTGATTGTTGGAAAGACATTCCTCAGGTAAGATGATTCATGCCCTTTGGCTGAATTATTTTCGAGGAAGATCGTGACGACGTCGCAACAGTTGCTGGACGAAATCGAAGAGCAGCGCTTGTCCCCGGCAGTCGCGCCGGGCCGGCGCTGGGTGTCGCTGGAGCAGCAGGCGGCGATTCGCCAGGTCGACCACTTCAAGCGCAGCGGTTACCGCAATCTCGACCTGGACAAGCTGATCGGCTCCTATGTCCACGATTTCGTCGAACCGCTGTTGCGCCTGCAGGCCCAGCCCGGGCGCGTGGCGGACATCGGCGCGGGCTACGGCTGGCTGGCCTGTGCCTTTGCCTTGCGCACGCAGGCGCAGGTGGTGGTGGTCGAATACGATGCCCGGCGGCTGCAGGCGGCGCAACACATCGCCGCGATCATGGGCGTGTCCGAACGAATGGAGTGGAAAACGGGCTCGATTGCCGACCTGCCTTTGCCCGACCAATCGGTCGATGCCGCCTACTGCATCGAGGTGATCGAGCATACCGGCGTCGATCCGGCCTTTGTGCGCGAACTGGGGCGCATCACGCGCGACGTGCTGGTGATCACGACCCCGAACAAGCTGTTCCCGATGATCGGCCACGATACCGAACTGCCTTTCTGCCACTGGCTGCCGCTGAAGCTGCGCAATGTGTATGCGCGCGCGTTCGGGCGCCTGCGCAAGCAGGACAACAATCTGTTCTGGTCGCCACGGCGCCTGCTGGGCGCGCTGGATGGATTCCGGCGCGTGTCGGCCTTCCTCCAGTTCGAGGATTACGCTGCCTACCGCGCCGTCCGCATGCAACTCGGCGGACGCCGCGGCTGGCTCGGCGCCTGCAAGAGCCTGTACTTTGCGCTGGTCGCCAGGCTCGGGCGCCATGCGATCTACTTCCTGCCGAACCTGGCGTCGACTTACCGGCGCAACGGCCCTGACCGCACTTACTGACCGGGATTCGTGATGCGGGCGTGGATCGCGTCGATCGCATCCGTCACCTCGCGCGGCAGCACGATCTCCGCCGCATCGATGTTCTCCTGCAGCTGCGCCAGGTTGGTCGCCCCAATGATGGTCGACCCCACGAACCAGCGCGAATAACACCAGGCCAGCGCCATCTGCGCCGGCGTCAAGCCGTTCGCGCGCGCCAGCGCCGCGTATTCGCGCGTGGCCGCCAGCACTTCGGGCCGCACGTAGCGCGGGCTCCAGTTCGGCGGGAAGATCGTCAAGCGGCCTTGCGCCTTCGGATCGTCGATGTACTTGGCTGTCAACTGCCCGAAGGCGAGCGGGCTATAGGCCAGCAAACTGACGTCTTCGCGGAAGCAGGTCTCGTCGAGCAGCGTCGTTTCGAAGGCACGCGCCGTCAGGTTGTACAAGTTCTGGATGGTGGCGATGCGCGGCAGATTGTTCACCTCCGCCTGCTTGATCCACTCGCTCACGCCCCAAGGGCTTTCGTTCGACACGCCGATATGGCGGATCTTGCCGGCCTTGACCAACTCATTCAGCGCGCCCAGCGTTTCCTCGATCGGCACGCTGTTGCGTTCGCGCTTCGGATTGAATCTGTTCGACCCGAAGATCGGCACGTTCCGGCTCGGCCAATGCACCTGGTAGAGGTCGATGTAATCCGTTTGCAGGCGCTGCAGGCTGGTCTCCACCGCCGCGCGCACGTTCTTCGCATCGAGGTCATGCGAGGCACCGCGAATCCATGCCATGTTCGCATTCGGCCCGGCGATCTTCGAGGCGATTACCAGGTCGTCGCGGCGGCCGCGTTTCTGCAGCCAGCTGCCGATGTAGCGCTCGGTGGAGCCCTGGGTTTCGGCGCGGCCCATCACCGGGTACATCTCGGCCGTATCGATGAAGTTGATGCCGCGCCCGACCGCATAATCGAGCTGGGCATGGGCCTGTTCCTCGGTGTTCTGCTCGCCGAAGGTCATCGTGCCCAGGCAGACCTTCGACACCTGCAGATCGCTGCGTCCCAGTTGTTTGCGTTCCATGCTCATCCCCGCAAGGCGTCCGCACACTCGCGCACCAGCGCCGGGCCGCGGTAGATCAGGCCGCTGTACAGCTGCACCAGCTGGGCGCCGGCCTCCATCTTCGCCTTGGCGTCCGCACCCGACAGGATGCCGCCGACGCCGATGATCGGAATCGCATCGCCGAGTTCCTTCTTCATCGCGCGCACCACGATGTTCGACAAGTCGAACACCGGCATTCCCGACAAACCGCCGGTCTCCTGGCCATGGCGCAGGCCGACCACGTGGTTGCGGCTGAGCGTGGTATTCGTGGCGATCACGCCGTCGATCCGGTGGCGCAGGAGGGCGCCGGCGATGTTCTGGATCTGGTCAGCGTCGATGTCCGGTGCAATCTTGAGGGCCAGCGGCACGTAGCGGCCGGTGTCGTCGGCCAGGCGCGTCTGCTCCGCCTTCAGCTGGGCCAGCAAATCGTCGAGTTCCGAGGCGCCCTGCAGCTGGCGCAGGTTCTTGGTGTTCGGCGAGGAGATGTTCACCGTGACATAGCTCGCGTACGGGTAGACCTTGCGCAGGCAATGCAGGTAATCCTCGGCGGCGCGCTCGATCGGCGTGTCGGCGTTCTTGCCGATGTTCAGGCCGAGCACGCCTTGCTTCTCCTGGTGGAACTTCGACGCCTGGACATTCGCGACAAAGGCGTCGACGCCGCCGTTGTTGAAGCCCATGCGGTTGATGATGCCTTGCGCGGCCGGCAGGCGGAACATGCGCGGCTTCGGGTTGCCGGCCTGGGCGCGCGGGGTAACGGTGCCGATTTCGATCGAGCCGAAGCCCAAAGCAGCGAGGCCGTCGATATAGGCGCCATCCTTGTCGAGACCGGCGGCCAGGCCGACCGGGTTCGGGAAGGTGATGCCCATGACGGTGCGCGGATCGGGCGCGGGCTTCCTGAACATGCCCGTCATGCCGCGCTCGGCGGCGCGGCGCAGGGCCGGCAGGGTCAGGTTGTGGGCGGTTTCAGCTGGCAGCGTGAACAGCAGGGGACGGGCGAGGGTGTACAGAAGTTTGTCGGACATGGAACGCTCGTAGAAAGGATCGCAAGCATTGTACCGTGTGTGAATGGCGTACCGACAATCCTTGCTTACCGTTCCAATATTCCCCATTTGCCGCCGATGCGCGCTTCCAGCGGCCGGAAATTCGTTTTATACGCCATCTTCGGACTCTGCTCGATCCAGTAGCCGAGGTAGACATACGGCAGGCCCAGCTCGCGCGCCTGGCCTACCTGCCACATGACGTTATAGGTGCCGAAGGAGGCGCCGACCACATCCGGGTCGAAGAAGGTGTACACCGACGACAAGCCATCGGACAGCACGTCGATGATCGACACCATGCGGAGCAGGCCGTCGGGTTCGCGGAATTCGACCAGGCGCGTGTTGACCCGGCTTTGCAACAGGAACTGGGCGTACTGGTCGCGGCTGTCCTGGTCCATGCCGCCGCCGACGTGACGCGTGGTCTGGTAGCGCAGGTAGAGCGCGTAGTGCTCGTCGGAGAAGGCCAGGTTGGCGACCATGGCTTTCAAATCGCCATGGCGCTTCCAGGCGCGGCGCTGGGTGCGGCTGGGCGCGAATTCGGCGCAGCGCACGCGCACCGGGATGCAGGCCTGGCAGCCGTCGCAGTAGGGGCGGTAGGTAAAGATGCCGCTGCGGCGAAAGCCGTTCTTCACGAGTTCGGAATACACGTCGGCATTGATCAGGTGCGACGGCGTGGCCACCTGCGAGCGCGCCTGGCGTGCGTCGAGATAGCTGCACGGATAGGGTGCGGTCGTGTAGAACTGCAGCGTGGAGAAGGGCAGGTCGTTTAGGTGCGTCATGCAAGACTCTCGGGACGGCGTGATGGACCTATTCTAACGAATGCTGGCGCGCGCACAGTTAAGCAGTCAACAGTGTGCTCACCCTCACAGCGGCGGCGCGACTTCCCACGCTTCGATGGCCGGCTCGCGGATCGCCGCGCGCAGGTGCTGCAAGAAGGCGCTGCGCGCGATCGGCGCCGCGCCCAGCGAGGCCAGGTGGCCGGTCTCCTGCTGGCAGTCGATCATGCGCACGCCGTGCGAACGCAAAAAGGCGACCAGGTAGGCCAGCGCCACCTTCGAGGCGTCGGTGGCGCGCGCGAACATCGATTCGCCGTAGAACATGCGGCCGATGCACACGCCGTAGGCGCCGCCGACCAGTTCGCCGTCGAGCCAGACTTCCGACGAGTGCGCGTAGCCCATCCGGTGCAGGCCGCTATAACCGTCGATGATGTCCTCAGAAATCCAGGTGCCGGGCCCGTCCTTGCGCGGCGCGGCGCAGGCGCGCATCACGGCCTCGAAGTCGCTGTCGAAGCGCACCTGCCAGGGGCCATTGCCCGTACGGCTGCGTTCGACGCGGCGCAGGGTTTTCTTCAGGCTGTCGCTCACCTTGAAATGGTCGGTGTACAGGACCATGCGCGGGTCGGTGCTCCACCAGAGGATGGGCTGGCCTTCGGAAAACCAGGGGAAGATGCCGTTGCGGTAGGCTTGCAGCAGGCGCTGCGGAGACAGATCGGCGCCGGCCGCGAGCAGGCCCGGCGCATCGATGGTGAGCGCCTCGGACACATCGGGGAAGGGCGTATGCGCCTCGAGCCAGGGGATCATGCGGCCTCGCTGCTCAGTCGGGTTCGCGCGGTGCGATCATCGGGCGAACGATGTCATGCGTGTGGACGCCATACCCCGCGTCCTTGCCGCCCTCGCGCATTTTGACGCGGTCGGCAAAGAACAGTTCCAGCGTCTTGCGGATCGTCGGGAAGGCAAGGTCGTCCCAGGGGATTTCGCTTTCGCTGAACAGTTGCACTTCCAGGCTTTCTTCGCCCGGGTGGAAGTCGAGGTCGACCAGGCGCGCCAGATAGAACATATGGACCTGGTGCACGTGGGCCACGTTCAGCAGCGCGAACAGAGGGCCGAGCTCGATGTTGGCGCCCGCTTCTTCCTCGGTTTCGCGTGCGGCCGCCTCGCCCGTGGTTTCGCCGTTTTCCATGAAGCCGGCCGGCAGCGTCCAGTACCCGTAGCGCGGTTCGATCGCGCGCCGGCACAGCAGCACTTGCAGCTGGCCCTCGTGTTCCCAGACGGGAATCGTGCCGATGACGTTCTTCGGGTTCTGGTAATGGATCGTGCCGCACTGCGTGCACACATGGCGCGGCCGGTTGTCGCCCTCGGGGATGGCCAGCGCGACCGCGTGGCCGCACTCGGAACAGAATTTCATAGATAGTGACGAAAATGGACGTGTGCCTACTTTACACCGAATGGCCCCGGCTGTGCCGCGAGTGCAGCCCGGCAGTGGCGATCTCCCTGGCCCTCCGGAGAAGCACCTGTGCTGCAATCGCACATTGGCTGAGCATTGGATTTGCCTAAACGGCCGGAGCCGCGTATAATTCATTTCATCAGACGCGGGGTGGAGCAGTCTGGCAGCTCGTCGGGCTCATAACCCGAAGGTCACAGGTTCAAATCCTGTCCCCGCAACCAAATTCGAAGCCGTTGATTCCTTGGGATCAACGGCTTTTTCGTTTTCAGGTCGGAAATCACGCGATCTGGATCAAACGTGCTGCGTTTTAGTGGCACTTGTCGAGCCTGGCATTGTCGAACGAGAGACTGGCTCGACTGTGCGCGTGCACGGCGTGCCAAGGATGCCATGCTGATCTGGAGCAGACTATGGGTTCGACCATGATTACTGTTGACGACATCAACGAGGCCTGGGGCTGGGTAGGGCTCACCGCTGTCGAAGTGCTGGGCGCGAATGCCTTCGGTAACCTCATCATCCGCGACGCCGACGGCAGCTACTGGCGCCTGCGCCCGCAAGACCTGTGCTGCGAGCCGGTTGCCGAAGACCGCGCCGCACTCGACGCCCTCTCGTACAACCAGGATTTTTTGAACGACTGGTACATGCCGGAACTGGTGGATCTCGCCGAGTCCACGCTCGGCCCGCTCACCGAAGACCGCCGCTACTGCCTCAAGATTCCCAGCGCGCTGGGCGGGCACTACGGGCGCGAGAACCTGGCCACGGTGCCGCTGTCGGAACTGATCCGCTTCTCGGGCGAGGGCGCCCAGCATCTCGAAGGCTTGCCGCGCTGGTGTTAGGAAAGTAGGAGGGGCCTGGGTTGCTTTGGTGTTGTAGGGTGGACATTTGTAATGCTGGCATTTAGCCAGCCCTACTGTCCACGCGGTCTCACCGCTTGATCATCGATACAATCTGCGACGAAACAAGTGTCGTAGGGTGGGACTCGTCCCCACCTGCCTCACCGCTACAAACTCGCCCACAAATATGCCGCCGCCATGGTCCGGTGCGGCGCATAAGCCGCCAGCCATGCCTGCGCCTGCGCAATCGACGGCTTCTCCGCCATGCCCAGCAACCGCCCGATCGCACTGCGCACCGCCACGTCGCCTTCCAGCGAACAATCGGCATAGCCATAGCCGCGCAGCAGCGTGTAATTCACGGTCCACGGCCCGATGCCCTTGACCGCCAGCAGCTTTGCCGCGCTGGCCTGCGGATCGTCGTGCAAGCGCAGGTCGAGTTCGCCATCCGCCACCATCCGCGCCACGCGCAGCAGCGTCTCCGCTTTCGCGCGCGAAAACTTGCGGCTGGTGAGCACGTCAAGGTCGAGCCGGGCGACGTCGCCGGCCTCCGGATAACACCACAGCCCGCTGCTGTG
>DAMABW010000029.1:10850-20605 GCA_031999925.1 Massilia sp.
TGTGCAAACGGCCCGCCTGCCCGATGAATGTCCGGCGCAAACTGATCGCAAACGGCAAATTGATCTGCTGCCCGATGATGGCCCAGGTCAGGGCCTCGAACACCGTGGCGGACTGCACGATGCGCAGGCCTGGCTGGCGCGCGACTAGCGGACCGAACAGGGCATCGTCGCGTACGAAGTCGGCGAACGGCGCCGGATCGATGCGCAGGGCCAGCATGCTGCGCAGCGCCTCGTGCGCCAGCGTCTCCGTCGCAGCGCCAAGCTCGCCATCCGCCACGATCCGGCACTGCGCCGCGTCCTGCACGAAGTCGATCTCGAACAGCACCGGCACTCCGTCCAGCAGCACCGCCTTGCGCAGCGTCCGGCCGCTGACCTGCTCGGCCACACCCTCGGCGTCCCGCGCATGGAAGGCCAGCACCTCGTCCACCCGGTACCCCGGCGGCAAGGGCAGGATGAGCGTTTGCCCGGACATTACTTGCCCACGCTCGCCGCTGTGGCGCGCCCGAAGCGCGGCGCGAAGCCGGTCACCAGCGCCGTGCCGACCAGCACGATGCCGGAGCCCGCCAGCGTATGCCAGCCGACCGCTTCACCCAGGAACAGCGCGCACCACAGGATGCCGAACACCGGGTTCAGGAAGGTGACCGTCAATGCCGAGGTCGGCCCGACTTCCTCGATCAGCTTGAAGTAGATCAGGTAAGCGATGCCGCTGCACACCACGCCGAGTGCCAGCACCGCGGCCCAGACGCCGGGCGTCGGCGTTGCCGGCGCCGGAAAGAAAGGCAGGGCCGGCAGCACGAACAGGGTCGCCGCCCACATGGTGCCGTGGGCATTCGCGAACGGCTCGACGCTCTTCGCCGACTTCGCATACAGACTGGCAATGCTGTAGCACAGCGCCGCCGCCAGCGCTGCCGCAACAGCGAGCGCGGCGCCGGGACGCGTCGACACGTCGTCGAAACCGACCAGCAAGGCCACGCCGGCCGTGCCCAGCACCAGGCCGAGGCCGGTGCGCCCGGTAATCTTCTGGCGGCCCCAGGCGGCGCCGAGCAGGGCGCCCCACATCGGCGCGGTGGCGTTCAGCACCGACAGCACCGAGGCGCTCAGGGTGCGCGCGCCCCAGGCAAATAGCAGGAAGGGCAGGGCGGAATTGAAAAAGCCCAGCATCAGGTAGTGCTTCCAGTTGGCGCGGATGTCGAGGCGCTTGCGCAGCGCCAGGCCGACCAGGGCCAGGAACAGCGCGGCGAACAGTACCCGGTATTCGATCAGCACGGCAGGCCCGAGCACCGGGGCGCCGATGCGCATGAAGAGGAAGGAGCCGCCCCAAATGGCGGCGAGCAGCAGGAGACGCAGGAAATTGGACGTGTTCATCTTGTTATTGTCGGCAAAGACGCATCGTGACACGCGGTGCCGTGGCCGCGCATCCTCGTTATTGCTGTTGAATCCTGCCTAGTTCTGGCGGGCGCAGACCTCGGTCGACGCCGGCTGCGGCGCGGCCGCGTGCGGCACCAGCATCGCAGGCGGCACACCGTTCTTGATGGCGGTCATTTCGGCCAGGATGGCGATCGCGATCTCGGCCGGGGTCTTGCTGCCGATGTAGAGGCCGATCGGGCCGTGCAGGCGATCGAGCTGTTCGTCGTTCAGGTCGAACAGTTTCAGGCGCTCGCGGCGGCGCGCATTGTTGACGCGCGAGCCGATCGCGCCCACGTAGAAGGCATCCGACTTCAGCGCTTCCATCAGCGCCAGGTCGTCGAGCTTGGGGTCGTGGGTCAGCGCCACCACGGCGCTGCGCGCATCGAGGCGCGATTCGATGACGAGGTCGTCGGGCATCGCATGCACCAGGTCGACGCCGGGTACGTTCCAGTCGGCGCGGTATTCCTCGCGCGGGTCGCAGACGATGACGCGGTAATCCATGCCGCTGGCTACTTGCGCCAGGAAGCGCGACAGGGGGCCGGCGCCGATGATGAACAGGCGCCAGCGCGGGCCGTGGAGCGTGTACAGCGCTTCGCCTTCGACGCGCAGCACGGCGCCCGGAGCGGCGGGCGCGAGCGTCACCGCGCCGCTGTTCAGGTCGATGCGGCGTTCCAGCAGTTCGCCGCCTTCGAGCCGGTGCAGCAGTTCGCCGATGCCGCTGGCGGTCGTCAAGGGTTCGATCGCCAGCTCGATGGTGCCGCCGCAGGGCAGGCCGAAGCGGTGGGCGTCGTCGGCGCTGATGCCGTAGCTGACGATGTGCGGCATGGCGTTCGGGGAGATACCCTTGGCGCGCACGTTCTCGATCAGGTCGTCCTCGATGCAGCCGCCGGAGACCGAGCCGATCACGCGGCCATCGTCGCGCACGGCGAGGGTGGCGCCGATGGGGCGCGGGCTCGAGCCCCAGGTCTTGATCACCGTGACCAGTTCGCAGCGGTGGCCCGCGGCGATCCAGCTGGCGGCGGTTTTCAGTACGTCGAGGTCGAGGCTATCCATGGTTCAGGGGGCTGGCGCTGCTGGGTAAGGAATGACAATCATACAAAAAAAGCGCGGGTCATGTCGGCGGGGAGGATGGGCGCTGCGGGTCTTTCTTTTGGAGGCGCAAGCGAGGCGATGGCTGCGCGGCCTGAACATGGCCAACACGGGGCGAATGTTCGCGTGGGCAGTGGGGCTGGCTAAATGCCAGCACCACAAAGTGCCCACCTACGATTTCACCTGCCGCGACAGAGACGTACGGTGGGCACCCCGTGCCCACGCGGAACGATGCGCATGGTTGGCTGCGTTGGAACGATGTCATTCGCAAACCCGGCCGCGTCCCCATGAAGGACACGCGGCCTCCAACAATCAAGGCGTAATCGCCCTTTTCGCCGCCCGCTTCGCCTTCACATCCGCCACCGCCGCATCGATCGCGGCAAGACGCGCCGCCATGCCCGGGTGATTCGCGGTATGCCCGTTCGCCACGCTGGCCGGATACGCCGCCGCGAAGCGCTTCCAGAACGCCGAGGCGCCCTCGATGTTGTAGCCGGCGCGCGCCAGCAGATACACCGCCAGGCGGTCCGCCGCCGCGTCCAGTCCGGCCGGCATCGCCTTGATGCCGGCGGAACCGTTCAGCATCGACAGATCCGGCGTCACGCGCGTGAGATTCGTCACCACGCTGTCGATGGTGGCCGAATTGCGCTGCGCCGCCGGGTGGCCCAGCATGTTGTGTGCCATCGTGCGCGCCACCACATAGGCCAGTTCGTCGTCGCTCTTCGCCACGCCGATCATGCCGCGCGTGACCATCACCCGGCCGCCGTCGGCGTAGGCGTTCACGTTGTCGGCATTGCCCAGTTCGATGGCGAAACTGCAGGCGCGCGTGACCGGCACGTTCAGGTCGCGGTTGTTGCCGTTGCGCTCGATGGTGAGCGGCAGGGTCGGCTGCGACGCGACGATCGGGCCGAACACGGCGCCGGCGCCGGCCAGCGCGTTCGGGCCGGTGGGCAGCGGCTTGCCGCCGGCTGCCACCAGGCCATCGCCCAGGCGCAGGCCGGCTTTGGCAGCGCCGCTGCCGGCCAGCACGCCGGTCACTTGCAGGCGTTCATCCATCCCGAAGGCCACGTGGGCGGCCTCGTTGTATTCGCCCGGATACGAGTAGCGGTTCTTCGCCGTGAAGCCGAGCAGATTGCGCGCGTGCTTGGTGCACAGTTCGGCATTGTCGATCAGCAGCGGCGCGGCCACGCGGTACAGGCGGTCTTGCAGCGCCGCCATCTTGGTTAGCGTGTCGGCCGCGGCGGCCATTTGCGGGGTCAGTTGCTGGGCTTGCGGCGTTTCGGCGGCGGTGTTCGGAAAGCCGCCGGTCTGGCCGCTTGGGCCGGGGGTGGCGCAGGCCGCCAGCAGCGTGGCGATGGATACTGCCAGCGCCGCAGGGCGCAGGCGATGGTTGCGGATCATGGTCCTCCTCGGGTTATTGTTTTCCGGTGCTGCCGAACCCGCCGGCGCCCCGTTCGCTGGATGCGAACTCCTCTACCACGTTGAAGCCCACCTGCAGGACAGGCACGATCACCAGCTGCGCCAGCCGGTCGAGCGGCTGCAGCGTGAAGCTGGCAGCGCCGCGGTTCCAGGTCGACACCATGAGCTGGCCCTGGTAGTCGGAGTCGATCAAGCCTACCAGATTGCCCAGAACGATGCCGTTCTTATGGCCGAGCCCACTGCGCGGCAGGATCATCGCGGCATAGCCCGGATCGGCCACGTGGATCGCCAGGCCGGTCGGAATCAGGACGGTCTGGCCCGGCTCGATGACGAGCGGCGCATCGATGCAGGCGCGCAGGTCGAGGCCGGCGCTGCCGGGGGTTGCATAGGCCGGCAGCAGTTCCTTCATGCGCGGGTCGAGGATTTTGACGTCGATGGTTTTCATGCTTGTTACTTCGTGAATCGGTGAATTTAAGTCAGCAGCGAGCGCTGTTCCAGGCGCTTGCCGATTTCGGAAACGAGCTGGCGCGCCAGCGTCAGTTTGTCGGCGCGCGGCAGCACGGTGTGGCCGCTGTCGTCGAACAGGACGATGGAATTCTCATCCTGCCCGAAGGTGTGGTGGCCGATGTTGCCGACCAGCAAAGGAATACCCTTCTTCTCGCGCTTGGCGGCGCCGTATTCGACCAGGTTTTCCGACTCCGCCGCAAAGCCGACGCAGTAGGGCCAGCCCGACAGCGACGTGGTCGCCGCCACCGCGGCCAGGATGTCCGGATTCTGCGCGAATTCCAGCTGGGGCGGGGCGCCGCCTTCCTGCTTCTTGAGCTTCTGTTCGCTGGCATTCGCCACGCGCCAGTCGGCCACCGCCGCCACGCCGATGAATACGTGCTGGCCTTCGACGCCGGCCATCACCGCGTTGTGCATCTGCGCGGCCGACAGCACGTCGATGCGGCGCACGCCGTGCGGCGTGGCCAGGGCGGTCGGGCCCGACACCAAGGTCACTTCGGCACCGGCTTCGCGCGCGGCGCGCGCAATCGCATAACCCATCTTGCCCGACGACAGATTGGTGATACCGCGTACCGGGTCGATCGCTTCGAACGTCGGGCCGGCCGTGATCAGGACACGCTTGCCCGCCAGGACTTTCTGCTGGAACGAGGCGACCAATTCCTCGAGCAATTGCTCGGGTTCAAGCATGCGGCCCAGGCCAACTTCGCCGCACGCCTGTTCGCCGGCCGCCGGGCCGAAGATGCAGACGCCATCCTGCTGCAGCGTGGCGATATTGCGTTGGGTGGCAGGGTTCTGCCACATCTCGACGTTCATCGCCGGGGCGACGAGCAGCGGCACGCCTTGCGGACGCGCCAGGCACAAAGTCGACAGCAAATCGTCGCAGGCGCCGTGGGCGAGTTTGCGGATGAAGTCGGCCGAGCAGGGCGCGATCAGCACGGCGTCGGCGCCGCGCGTGAGGTCGATGTGCGCCATGTTGTTCGGCATGCGCGGGTCCCACTGGTCGGTCCAGACCGTGTTGCCCGACAGGGCCTGCATGGTGACGGCGCCGATGAAGTGGGTCGCCGCCTCGGTCATCACAACCTGGACTTTGGCGCCCTGTTTCGTCAGCGCGCGGCACAGTTCGGCCGCCTTGTAGCAGGCCACGCCCCCGGACAGGCCGAGGACGATCTTCTTGCCCTTCAGGTCCATGCTCATGTCAGCCTCCTTCGGTGTTGGTTCAGTTTTTATTCACGCGGCGCAGTTCGTCCAGGATGAACAGCACGGCGCCGATCGAGATGCCGATGTCGGCCACGTTAAACGCCGGGAAGTGGCCCCAGCCGCGCCAGTAGAAATCCAGGAAATCGATCACGTGGCCGTAGGCGACGCGGTCGATCACGTTGCCCACGGCGCCGCCCAGGATCAGGGCCAGCGACCAGCAGAACAGGCGCTGGCCGGCGTTGCGCTTGAGCAGATACAGGATGAAGCCGATCGCGCCGATGGCAATCGCGGTGAAGAACCAGCGCTGCCAGCCGCCCTGGTCGCCCAGGAAGGAAAACGCCGCGCCCGGGTTATACACCAGCACCAGGTTGAAGAAGCTCGTCACCGGCAGGGTTTCGCCGTAGACGAAGAGTTTCGAGATTGTGATCTTGGTCAACTGGTCGACCAGCACGACGAGAAAGGCGATGCCCAGCCACGGCGTCATGCCGGCGCCGGATTTGTGGACCGTGGAGATGCCTGGTTTTTTCTTGGTTGCCATATTTCTAACGGATCGGATGTGAAAAACCGCCATGCCGGGTGACGACATGGCGGTTGCCTTTTACAGTATTACGCGAAACGGCGTGGTTCGCCGCTGCCGAACAGGTTGGCCACGCAGCGGCCGCACAGGCCGGCGTGCGCGTGGTCGACGCCGACATCGCGGCGGTAGTGCCAGCAGCGCTCGCACTTCTGCGCTTCCGACGGCGTCACCTGCACGCTTTCCTCCGCCTCGTTCGCCGCCTGCTCGACGGTGGCCTGCGAGGTGATGAAGACGAACTTCAGGTCGTCGTCCAGGCTGGCCAGCAGGTCGTGCTTCTCGCCGGCCGCCTTGATGGTCAGCTCGGCCTGCAGCGAGGAACCGATGGCGCCCGAGGCGCGCACTTCTTCCAGTTGCTTGGTGACGTCGGCACGCACCGCGCGCAGTTGCGCATACTTCGCCAGCAGCGCTTCTGCATCGGCCTGCTCAGGGAAGTTCCACAGGGTTTGCGTGAAGATGGTCTCGTCGCTGTCGGCAAAGGCTTGCTGGCCCGCGAACACGGCCCAGGCTTCCTCGGCGGTGAACGACAGGATCGGCGCCATCACGCGCAGCAACGAGTGAGCGATGTGCCACAGCGCGGTCTGGGCCGAGCGGCGCGCAAGCGAGTCCACGCCGGTGGTGTACAGGCGGTCCTTCAGGATGTCGAGGTAGAAGCCGCCCAGGTCTTCCGAGCAGAAGTTCTGCAGGCGCGACACCACTGGGTGGAACTCGTAGCGATCGAAGTGGGCGGCGATGTCGCGCTGCAGGCGAGCCGTCTCGGCCATCGCATAGCGGTCGATCTCGAACATCTCGGCCACCGGCACGGCATTCTTCGTCGGGTCGAAGTCCGAGGTATTCGCCAGCAGGAAGCGCAGCGTATTGCGGATGCGGCGGTAGGCTTCGGTGACGCGCTTCAGGATCTCTTCGCTGATCGCCAGTTCGCCGGTGTAGTCGGTCGAGGCCACCCACAGGCGCAGGATGTCGGCGCCCAGGCTGTCCGAGATCTTTTGCGGCGCCAGCGTGTTGCCCAGCGACTTACTCATCTTCTTGCCGTTTTCGTCGACCGTGAAGCCGTGGGTCAGCAGGGCTTTATATGGCGGCACGCCGTTCAGCATCGACGAGGTCAGCAGCGAGGAGTGGAACCAGCCGCGGTGCTGGTCCGAGCCTTCCAGATACAGGTCGGCCGGGAAGGCGGACTGCTCCTTGTGCGAGCCGCGCAGCACGGTCTGATGGGTTGCGCCCGAGTCGAACCAGACGTCCAGCGTGTCCTTGTTCTTTTCGTAGACATCGGCATCGTCGCCCAGCAGCTCGCGTGGGTCGAGCGCCTGCCAGGCGTCGATGCCGTTCTGTTCGATCAGCTCCGCCACCTGCTCCAGCAGTTCCGGGGTGCGCGGGTGCAGGGCGCCGGTTTCCTTGTGGATGAAGAAGGCCATCGGCACGCCCCACTGGCGCTGGCGCGACAGGGTCCAGTCCGGACGGTTCTCGATCATGCCGTGCAGGCGCGCCTGGCCCCAGTCCGGGAAGAACTGGGTCTTCTCGATGCCGGCCAGCGCGGTCTCGCGCAGGGTAGCGCCGCCGTCCTTCGGCGTAACGTCCATGCCGGCGAACCACTGGTTGGTGGCGCGGTAGACGATCGGGGTCTTGTGGCGCCAGCAGTGCATGTAGCTGTGGTCGAACATCTTCAGTTCGAACAGGGCGCCGGCGCCGCGCAGGGCGTCGCAGATCGGCTTGCTGGCTTCCCAGATCGTCATGCCGCCGAACAGCGGCAGCGATGGCGCAAAGCGGCCGTCGCCCATCACCGGGGTCAGGATCTCGTCGTCCTTCATGCCGTGCGCTTTGCACGAGATAAAGTCTTCGAGGCCGTAGGCAGGGGCCGAGTGGACCACGCCGGTGCCACTGTCGGTGGTGACGTAGTCGGCCAGGTAGACCGGCGACGTGCGGTCGTAGAAGGCGTCTTGCGCGTGCAGCGGGTGCTTGAAGCGGATGCCTTCCAGCTTGTCGCCCGTGGTGGTGGCGATCACGCTGCCTTCGAGCTTGTAGCGCTCCAGGTTTGATGCGACCAGGTCTTGCGCCAGGATCAGCAGCAAGGCTTGTCCATCGCGCTCGGCTTGCACCAGCGCGTAGGTCACTTCCGGGTTCACGTTCAGCGCCTGGTTCGACGGGATGGTCCACGGGGTCGTGGTCCAGATCACGATGAAGCCGTTCATGGTTGGCAACTGCGGCAGGCCGAAGGCGGCGGCGAGTTTGTCGCCTTCCGCGAACGGGAAGCCGACGTCGATCGCCGGGTCGCGCTTGTCCTGGTATTCGACTTCCGCCTCGGCCAGGGCCGAACCGCAATCGAAGCACCAGTTGACCGGCTTCAGGCCGCGGTAGACGTAGCCCTTGTCGAGCAACTTGCCGAGGGCGCGCAGTTCGTCGGCCTCGTTACCGTAGGCCATGGTCATGTAGGGGTTTTCCCATTCGCCGAGCACGCCCAGGCGGATGAAGCCGGCGCGCTGGCGGTCGATCTGCTCGAGCGCATAGGCACGGGCCTTCTGCAAGACTTCGGCGGTCGGCAGGTTCTTGCCGTACAGCTTTTCGATCTGGATCTCGATCGGCATGCCGTGGCAATCCCAGCCCGGCACATACGGCGCGTCGAAGCCGGCCATCGTGCGCGACTTGACGACCATGTCCTTCAAAATCTTGTTCACGGCGTGGCCGAGGTGGATGTCGCCGTTCGCATACGGCGGACCGTCGTGCAGGATGAACTTCGGACGGCCGGCCGCCGCCTTGCGGATGCGCTTGTAGATCTGCTTGTCCTGCCATTGCTGTACCCAGCCCGGTTCGCGCTTGGCGAGGTCGCCGCGCATCGGGAAGGGGGTGTCGGTCATGTTGACCGGGTATTTGCTCTCAGGCTTCTTGGCGCCTTTCTGGGCGGGGGCATTCTGGACGGGTTTGCTGTTTTCGGACATATGCTTTTTTCAGAGGGAGTGTTCGGTGTTGGCTGCGCCGGTGCGGGCACCGATGCAGCCGCGCTGGGCGGTGGCCGTGCGCGTCAAATTCGGTCGGTGGCGGTCAGGGCGCCGGCGCGGGCGGTCTCGCCGCCGCCGGTTTGCTGGCCTGCGGCGTCGCGCCGGGCGAACCAGGCGCGTGCCTGCTCGGCGTCGCGGTCGATGGCGGCGGTGAGGGTCGGCAGGTCGACGTATTTTTCCTCGTCGCGCAGCTTGTGCAGGAATTCCACGCGCACCAGTTTGCCGTAGCAGGACTGGGCATAGTCGAAGATGTGCACTTCGAGCAGCATGCGGCCGGCGTCCTCGACAGTCGGGCGCACACCCAGGCTGGCGACTGCGGGCAGCGGTGCGTCGCCCAGTCCGTGTACCTGCACTACGAAGATGCCTTGCAGGGCAGGGCGGTGCATCACGCGCAAATTCAGGGTCGGGAATCCGAGGGTGCGGCCGAGCTTGGCGCCGTGGATCACGTGGCCCGAGATCGAGTAGGGGTGGCCGAGCAGGCCTTGGGTCGCCGCGAGGTCGCCGGCAGCCAGGGTGGCGCGCATCGCCGAGGACGAGATGCGCTGTTCGCCTTCACGCACCGTGGGCAGGGTCTCGAC
>DAMABW010000030.1:0-20533 GCA_031999925.1 Massilia sp.
CAGCATGAACTGGCCGGCCAGTTCGGCGGTCTGGTTGCCCATCTGGACGGCTGGCGCCAGCTTGTCGTCTTCCACCAGCACCTGGTAGAACGGCGCACGCTTGGTGTCGGACAGGTATTCGGCCAGCACTTCGAGCGCATAGCTGTCCGGGTGCAGGTCTTCGACGGTCGGCCAGGCCATGGTCAGCTCGGGCAGCTTGGCGAAGTTGTCCTCGTGTGCCAGCTTGACGGTCTGCTTCACCACACCCGGACGCTTGGCCATGGCCTGGATCGGCGCGCCGCGCTTGATTTCCGAAAAATACTTCTCGACCCACTTGCGGGCCTGGGCCGGATCGAAGTCGCCGGCAATCACCAGGGTCACGTTGTTCGGCACGTACCAGAGGCGGTAGAACTCCTTGACGTCGTCCAGGGTCGCATTCTGCAGGTCTTCGAGCGAACCGATCACCTGCCAGTTGTACGGGTGATCAAGCGGGTACAAGGCCTTGTTGATGACGTAGCGGGTGTGGCCATACGGCGCGTTGTCGACGCCCTGGCGCTTCTCGTTCTTGACGACCTGTTTTTCCTTGGCCAGCACCGGATCGGTAACGGTGTTGATGAACCAGCCGAGTTTATCGGCTTCGGCCCAGATCATCTTTTCAAGCGCATCCTTGGGCACCGTCTGCAGGTAGTTGGTGCGGTCCTGCGAGGTCGAGCCGTTGGCGCCGGAGCCGCCGATGCGCGCCGTCATCTTGTCGAGACCGCCCTTGCCCAGGTTTTCCGATTCCAGGAACAGCAGGTGTTCGAACAGGTGGGCAAAGCCGGTGCGGCCCGCCTTTTCGCGCGAGGAGCCGACGTGCGCGGTCAGATTCACGGCAACAACCGGGTCGGAGCGGTCGATGTGGAAGACCACGTCGAGGCCGTTCGGCAGCGTGAACTTCTGGAAGTCCACTTTCAGGCCGGCTTTCGCTGCGCTGGCCGCCGGCTTGGCGGCGGCGTGGGCCGGCGCCAGGGCGGTCGAGGCGAAGGCCGATGCGATACACGCTGCCAACAACAGCTTCGATGGAATAGTCTTCATGCAGTCAGATCCTCAGAATAGAACGGTGCGTTACAACACAGGTTCTGGATAGTATTGCAATTTCCTGATTGCTACAATCTTGACGCTGGGGCCGGTGGTTGCCGGGCGTGTTGGGGCATTGCCGCGCTGTTCCTGTTTAATACCATTGAGTTCGCTATTCCGCTATTTGCCGGATTGAAACAGTGCTAATCTGGCTGCTTTCATCACGCGAGGGCGATCATGTTCAAGAGACTGGCAGCGGAAGCACTGGGGTTCAGCGATATCGGCGTCATCGTCGGCTCGGCCGATTACGACAAGGTGGACGCGGACGATTACCTGTTCAGCGAAGACGGCGAGCAGATCTTCTTCCTCATCAAGAGCAAGAAGGACGAATACTGCTTCACCAACCTCGCCCTGATCCATGTGGACGGCGATTCGGCCGTGTCGTCGAAGCGTTCGATCAAGCGCTACGATTATGCGTCGTACCAGATCTCCGACGTCAGCATCGAGACCGCCGGCACGCTGGACATGGACATTGAGCTGAAATTCAACCTGGAAGGCACGAAGTTTTCGATCGACGTGAAGAAGAGCTTCATCGAGCAATTAAAGGACATCTATAAAGCCCTGATCACGATCGGCAAGCAGCAAAAGCGCAATGCGTTGTCGTGCGATAACGCCCTGCGTGCGTTGGATGCCACCGCGTCGGTGCACAAGCTGAATATCGCGCCGGGTGCGGGCAGCCTGGTGAGCCAGTATGGGGAATTGCTCGAAGCGCTGAACACGGCGATGTTCGATACGCATACCAAGCGCGATTTCAGCGATGTGTTCACGAAGTACATCCACAACTGACACGCCGGCAACGAATTTCCGCGCACGGGCAAACGATGCATCCGGCCGCTGTCACACGCGCCGGTCAGCGCCGCGCCGGTCTCTCAAGCGCCCGATCGCTTCGACGACGGCGGGCCAGTCGTCGGCGAAGCGGGGATTGGCGAGTTCGTGCTCGAGTTGCTTGCGGCGCAGCGCCTGTTCGCGCACGAGTTGCTCGACATCGATACGGATAGCGGGCGCCAGCGCGCCTTGTGCGACCTGGCGAATCCGTTCATCCATCGCCTCGCACAAGCGTGCGCAAAAGTTTCGCAGCTCGCCAATGAACTGCTCGCGTGTCAGCGTGGCCCCTCCGCGCACCATTCCCCGGACCGGCGCGCCGTCCACTGCATTCCCGCGCACGTCCCATTTGATATGCACCCGGCCTGCGGATGACCAGATCAGGATTTCCGGACGAGACTGCATATGGCTTGCGTCCAGCGTGCGCAAGCGGCGCAACTCCGCGGCCGCGTCCATCAGACCGTCGAGCTCGTCCGTTTGCGGCGAATCCTTCGCACGATGCCACCAAGCTTCCCGAAAGTCATGCCACGACCTGCCCGCCTCACGCGCGAAAAAGGCGTGCAATTGTGCCGGCACCTCCGCCAGCGCATAGGGTGCAAGCTCGGTCAGGTCGTCGAACAGACGGGCAACCTGGTAGTCGCAGTACAGGGGCGATGCCGATATATCCGCATCGAGCCCGACAATTGCCGGGTCGGCGAGACTGAGCCAATACGCCCCGTCCGTCAGGCCAAACCAGCTCAGGCCCGGACCGTCCGGCCCATGCCATGGTTCGATCTCTTCCAGCGGGCGCAAGCGAAATGCAAACAGGGGAGCTGTCATGGGTAGGAAGGATGACTGATGCGATGGTGCCGCGGCTGTTCAGCGCTCGATCAGGCTGCGCAAGCCGCTCGCGCGGTGCGTGCGCCGCGCCACCGCCTCCGCCAGCACCGACCCGGCCGGCGACACCAGCGTGAACTCCGCACTGGCCCGCGTGATCCCCGTGTACACCAGCTCGCGCGTCAGGATGCCGTGCCGGTCCTCAGGCAGCACCAGCACCGTATGCCGGAACTCCGAGCCCTGCGATTTGTGCACGGTCATCGCGAACGCCGTCTCGACGTTGCGCAGGCGCGTAGCCAGCACCGAGCGCACGGCGTCGCCTTCCATGAAGTACACGCGCAAGGAACCCGGTCGCGCCGGGTCGCTCAGCGTCAGCCCGATGTCGCCGTTGAACACGCCGGTGCCGTAGTCGTTGCGCGTCACCATCACCGGCCGCCCGACATACCACTCGCCGCCGCGGCGCAGCAGGCCCGCCGCTTCCAGGCGCTGCTCGATGGCGGTGTTCAGGCCCGACACGCCCCACTCCCCTTCGCGCACCGCGCACAGGATGCGGAAGGATTCGAAGCGCCCCAGCACCGAACGCACCCAGTCCTCGTCCGCGCTGCCCGCCGGCCGGTCGACCAGCAGCGCCAGGTAAGGCTGGTAGCCCTCCAGCGCCAGGTTGACCACGTGGTGCTGGTGCGCGCGCTCGATCCAGCGCACTTGCGCCGCGTCGCCGTTGCGCAGCACGGCCTCGGCCTCCTCGGCGTTGCCGGCGTTGACGGCCAGCGCCAGCTGGCCGATCGGGCCGCCGAAGCGGCGGCTGTGGCGCAGCATCACGGTCTGCTGGGCCAGCGGGCCGGCACTGCCCAGGAATTCGGCGGGCAGCTCTTCGCCGCTGGCGCTGCGCACGTAATCCGCCGTCTCCTGGCTGTAGCCGCCCGACTGGGCGTTGTGGCACAAATCGCCCAGCACGGCGCCGGCTTCCACCGAGGCCAGCTGGTCCTTGTCGCCCAGCAGGATCAGCACGGCGCCGGGCGGCAGCGCGTCGAGCAGGCTGGCCATCATCTCCAGGTGCACCATCGAGGCTTCGTCGACGATCAGCACGTCGACGTCGAGCGGATTGCCGGCGTGGTGGGCGAACGAACGGGTGTCGGGCCGCGCACCCAACAGGCTGTGCAGCGTGCGCGCGGCGCCCATGCGCTCGGTCAGCTGGCGCAGCGGCAGCGCTTCGCCGACGCGCTCGGCCAGTTCGCTCAAGGCCTTGTCGATCGACTGCTTCAGGCGAGCGGCGGCCTTGCCGGTCGGCGCGGCCAGGGCGATGCGCTGGCGCGCGGCATCCGGCGCGGTGGCGAACAGCAGCGCCAGCAGGCGCGCGACCGTATAGGTCTTGCCAGTGCCGGGGCCGCCGGTGATGATCGCCACCGAGCCGCGCAGGGCCACGGCGCAGGCCAGCTTTTGCCAGTTCGGCTTTTCGGTGGCGCGCTGCGAGAAGAACAGCAGGTCGAGCCAGGAGTGGACCTTGGCCGCGTCCACAGCGCGGGTGCCGGCGGCGCGCGCGCGGATGCTGGCGGCGACCACGGTTTCGTCGCGCCAGTAGCGGCGCAGGTACAGGCGCTCGCCGTCGAACACCAGCGGTTCGCCGTAATCGAGGTCGCCGACTTTCCACACCTGTTCGCAGGCGGCCAGTTGCGTGGCCCAGGCCTTGGCGGTCTTCGGCAGCGGCGCGACGGTGGCCGCCAGGACCTGCCACTGCTCCTGGGTCCAGCCGAGCAAGGCGGCCGGGTCGCCGGCCAGGTCGCTCAGTTGCAGGCAGCTGTGGCCATGCCCTTCGAGTTCGGACAGCACGGTGGCGGCCAGCAGCATCGCCGGCGAGGCGCCGCCCAGCGAGGCCACGAAACGCGCGAATGCGCCGGACAGGCGGCGCAGCTCGCCGGCCTCGGTCAGGCGCGCGGTCTCTTCCCACAGCGCGTCGATTTTTTCTTCTTCTTTCATGCGAGACTTCCGTTGGCAAGCAGGCGGTCCAGGCCGTCGAGCAGGGCCAGGTCCGGTTCGAGCAGGTAGCAACCGTGGGTGGAGGTGTTGGCGATCCCGCGCAGGAACAGGAACACGGCGCCGCCCAGCTGTTCGGCCGGGTCGTAGTTGTCGCCCAGGCGGCTCTTCAGCAGGCGGTGCAGGGCCAGCATGTAGATGGCGCCCTGGATGTCGTAGCGGTGGCCGGCCATGCCCTCTTCCATTGCGCGCTTGGTATAAGCCGCGTCGCTCGTGCCGAGCGCATTCGACTTGTAGTCGAGCACCCAGTAGCGGCCTTCGTGTTCGAACACCAGGTCGGCGAAGCCCTTCAGCATGCCGTGCAGGGCGCGGTCGGGCAGGGTCGGACGCGCGGTGTTGCCGAGCAAACGGTGTCGGCACAGGCGGTCGAGCGCGCCCACGTCCAGTTCTTCGCTCGGGAACCAGAATTCCATCTCCGGCAAAGGCGCGTCGATCTCGAGCAGGCTGGCGCCGAACGGCGGCAGGCGCGTGGTGGCGATCATGCGCAGCCAGGCCAGGGCGTCGTCGAGGCGGTTGCCCCAGCCGGCGCGTTGTATGCGCTGCACCAGGCGCGATTCGAAATTCGGGTCGTCGATGGCGAAGCCTTCCTGCGCCATCCACTCCAGCTGCTCGTGCAGGAAGTTGCCCGGCACCGAGCCGCGCGGGAAGCGGTGCCAGGGCGCGTCTTCGCCGCGCGGCGCGGCGACCGCCACTTCCTCTTCTTCCAGCAGCGTTTCCTCGGCCGCACGCTGCGGCGGCGCCACCGTGTGGCGCGTGATCGAGGTGAAGGAACCGACCGACCAGTTGCGCTCGAACTGGGCGTCGAAGGGCGCCGGCTCGATCAGCGGCGCGCGGGTTTCCACACGTTCGAGCATGGTGCAGCCGTCCAGGCTGTCGTCCAGGGTATGCAGCTCGATGCCTTCGCAATCGCCGCGCAGGCGTTCCAGGTGCTCGGCCAGGTGCGCCGTCGCGACCGGGCTGCCGCCGCTCAGCAGGTAGCCGAGCGCGGATTCGTGCAGGCGGTTCTCGCCCTTCTTGCTGGCGGCCACCGCCGCCACGCCCAGCCACAGGAAGTGGCGCGCGCGCGTCAGCGCCACATACAGCAGGCGCAGGTCTTCTTCCAGCCGCGCACGGTCCACGGCTTGCAGCGCCGCGTCGGACAAGGCCAGGTCGATCTTGCGGCCGCCCTCCTCGTCCACGTATTCGAAGAAGGTACGATTGCGTTTGTCGGTCTTGCGCGCGGTGACGGCGAACGGCAGGTAGACCAGCGGGTATTCCAGGCCCTTCGACTTGTGCACCGTGATCACCTTCACCAGCTCGGCGTCGCTTTCCAGGCGCAGCACGCGCTCGTCGCCGCCCTCGCCCAGACCCTCGACCTGTTCGGCGAACCAGCGGATCAGGGCCTGCTCGCCATCGAGCTGGGTGGAAGCCTCTTGCAGCAATTCGGCCAGGTGCAGCAAGTTGGTCAGGCGCCGCTCGCCGCCGGGTTCGCGCAGCAGGCGCGCCGGCAGGCCGAGTTCGTGGATGAAGCGGCGCAGCATGGCCAGCACGCCCTGGCGCTGCCAGCAGTTGTGCAGGTTCTTCAGTTGCTCGACGCGGGTTTCCCAGGCGGTTTCGTCGCTCGACAGCAGGGCCAGTTCGCCCAGCGGCAGGCCGGCCGTACGGGTGGCCAATGCGGCGCGCGCGAGTGCCCCGTCGAGCGGGTTCGCCACCGCATGCAGCCAGCGCAGCACGTCCTGCGCTTCTTCGCTTTCGACCACCGAGTCCTTGTCGGACAGGTAGACGCTGGCCACGCGGCGGCGCATCAGGGCGTGGCGGATCGCCGCCGCCTCGCGCCGGTCGCGCACCAGGATGGCGATATCGGCCGGCATCAGGCGCGTGAACTCGTCGCCGTCGTCGAAGCCGACCGCCTCGTCGTTCAGCAGCTTGACGATGTGCTCGGCGCAGTGGTGGGCGAAGAATTCGCGGTACTCGTCGGCCTTCATGTCTTCGCGCGCGGTGGCGCTCATGGTCAGCGCCTGGTACGGGCCGTCGACGCCGACCAGCTGGGCCTTGCGTCCGGCCGCCCCCACCGGCTCGAAGGGCAGCGGGTTCTCGTCGCCCTTGCGGAAGCGGAAGGCGCCGGTGGCATAACCCGGATGGGCCGTGTCCCGTTCCGCGTATTCGAACATGCGGTTCACCGCCTTCACCAGGGCGGCGGTGGACCGGTAGTTGGTGCCGAGCTGGTAGTGCCGGCCGGCGGTGGCGCGCCGCGCCGACAAGTAGCTGTGGATGTCGGCGCCGCGGAAGCCGTAGATCGACTGCTTCGGGTCGCCGATCAGGAACAGGCCGCCGTTCGGGTCGTTCTCGGCCACGCGGTACAGCAAATCGAAGATGCGGTACTGGTCGGGCGAGGTATCCTGGAATTCGTCGATCAGCGCCACCGGGTACTGGGTGACGATGCGGCGGCGCAGGGCGTCGCCGTTCGGGCCTTCGAGCGCATCCTTCAGGCGCGCCAGCATGTCGGCAAAGCCGAACTGGCGGGTGCGCTGCTTCAGCTCCGCCATGCGCGCGGCGATGTGGCCGGCGGCATGGCGCAGCAAGGCGTGGGCCAGCGGGTCGATCGCATCGAGCGCTTCGCGCAAGGCCTCGGTGCCGTCGAAGCAGGCGGGCACCTCGGCGCTGAAGTCCTTGCTGAAGGCATCAAGGATGCCGTGCGGCGTGAGGCGCTTCCAGGCGGTGTCGGTCACGTCCGGTTCCAGCATGGCCGGGTCCTGGGCCCAGGCGCGCAGCGCCTCGAACCACTTGACCAGCGAATCGGCGCGCATCTTGTTGCCGTTGAAGCACTTGGCGTTCGCGGCGCGTTGGCCGGCGATCCAGCGTTCCATCTCGTTGGCGCGTTCGAACCAGCCATCCTTCAGGCGCGCCAGTTCCGCCTGCTGGCTGCGCTGCGCGCGCGCGACCAGGCTGGCCAGCGGCTCGGGGTCGGGCGCACCGAGTACCGCCGTGCGGCCCACCAGGTCGCGCACCGAGGCCTTCAAGGCCTCGACATCGCGCCAGGTATCGATCACGGCGGCCAGCGCGTGGCTGTTCAGCGGATTCACGTGCTGGCGCCAGTAGTCGTGGGCGGCGTCTTCGAACAGGGCGCGCTCGTCGCTCACCAGTTCTTCGTCGAACAGACTGCCGCTGTCGAAAGCATGCTCGCGCAGCATGCGCTGGCACCAGGCGTCGATGGTGAAGATGGCCGCTTCGTCCATGGTCTCGGCGGCCAGCACCAGGCGGTGGGCGGCGACGAAGCGTTCGCTGTCATCGCCATAGCTGTCGGCCAGGTCCTGCAGGTAGGGATCGTCGAGTTCGACTTCGCCGCGGAAGTAGGCGGCGGCCTGGACCAGGCGCTCGCGCACGCGGTTCGACAGTTCGCGCGTGGCGGCGCGGGTGAACGTCATCACCAGGATGTCGGACGGCAGCAGCGGGCGCACGAAAGCGTTGTCGCCGCCGTGGCCCAGCACCAGGCGCAGGTAGAGCGCGGCGATGGTCCAGGTCTTGCCGGTGCCGGCGCTGGCCTCGATCAGGCGCGAGCCGTGCAGCGGGAATGCCAGGGGTTCGAGCAGCTGGCTCATGCTTCTTCTCCGTCGAGCTTCGTGATCTGTACGCCTTCCAGCCAGCGCGCCAGTCCGCCATACAATTCGTCCGCCAGCGCCGGCCAGTTACCGCCCGCCGTCAGGTACCCGAAATCGGGCCAGAGGCGCGCGAGACAAGGGTCGGCCACTTCGCCGGATAGCTCGAAGCCGCCTTCGTATACAGTGCGGGGGTCGCCCTCTTGAACTTGTGCCAGCGCGGTCTTGCACGCCAGCGGCAGCGGCGCATCCAGGTTGCGGCGCCACAGGCGCGCCAGGTTGGCCAGTTCGTCGTAGGCCGCCGCGTCGTCGATCGGCGCCATCGTGATCACCGCGTCGCGCGCCACCAGGTAGCCCGTCACTTGGGCACCGCTTGCCGCTGCCGCCAGCTGGCGCAGCCAGGGCGCGATCAGCTTGTCGCCACGCGGCTTGCCGGCCTTGTCCAGCACCTTCGACGAAATCTGCATCAGCCAGGCGGTCTGCTCGCCGTTGCTGCGCAGGCGGTCGATCCAGTCGTCGAGCAGCAGGCCGTTCAACTCCAGGCTCACCGCCAGCTTGGGCGCGGCTTGCGGGAAGCGCGCGCCGAGACGCAGCCAGGCGCTCCGCACCGGCACCAGGCCTTCGACCAGTTGCTGCTGCCATTGCCGGCCGAGCAGGCCGATCGGCAGCACGCCTTCGCGCGCCAGGCGTTCGGCGCGGGCGTCGAGCGTGGTGCGCACTTCGTCGAGCTGTTCGGGCTTGCCGGCGTCGTCGAGCAGGCTGTCTTCCAGGAAGTAGCGTTCGAGCGCATCGAGTGCGAACGGTTCCTCGTCTTCGCCGATCACCTCGGCCTCGCCGAACATCACGCCCAGGCGGCGGCGGAAGAAGTAGCGCGCCGGCTGCTTCAGGAAGCTGGCGAGATCGGACAGCTTCAGGCGGAACTCGGAATCGAGTTCATAAGGCGGCAGGTCGCCGACGACGCCACCCTCTTCCGCGCCGTGCGCCGCGCGCCATTCACGCGCATAGGTCAGCAGGCCGCCTTCCTCGAAATAGCGGCGGCTGAAGGGTTGCAGCGCGTGTTCGACGGTGATGTCGTGCAGGTCGAGGTGCCAGCCGAGTTTCAGGTAATCGCGCAGCTGCGACACCAGCACCGATGGCGGCTGCTCGCTGTTGTCGCGCACGTTGCGGCCAACCCAGCTCACGTACAGCTTGTCGCGCGCGGCCAGCAGGGCTTCGAGCATCAGGTAGCGGTCGTCGTCGCGGCGCGAGCGGTCGCCGGGGCGGTGCATGCCCGGCAGCGCCAGCAAATCGAAGTCGGCCTGCGGCGCGCGGCGCGGGAAGTCGCCGTCGTTCAGGCCCAGCAAACACACCACGCGGAAGGGCACGGCGCGCATCGGCATCAGGGTGCAGAAGGTCACGCCGCCGGAGACGAACTGGTGGTTCAGGGTCGGCTGGTCGATCTGGCTCAGCCAGGCTTCGCGCAGCACGGCCAGCGGCACCGGCTCGTCGAAGCCGCCCGCCTCCACCATCTCGAGCCAGCATTGCAGGCCCTCGTTCAGCTGCGACAGGGTCAGGCGGTCGGCTTCTTCGCGGCCATCGAAGAAGGTGGCCAGCAGTTCGCGTGCTTCCACGCCCCACTCGGCCGGCGGGAGCGATTGCGCCAGGCGTGCGCGCCATGCGAGCAGGCTTTCCACCAGCTGGGCCAGCGAACCGGCCAGCGCGGCGTCCAGGCCGCCGACTTCGGCGTAGGGTTCGATGTCGCCATAGCGCTGGCCGGCGCCGCTGGCGTAACCCAGCAGCATGCGCCGCACGCCGAAGATCCAGGCATTCTGTTCGCCGGCCGCGCCCAGGCCCAGGCCGGCGCGGTGCTCGCGGTCCAGGCCCCAGCGCACGCCGGCGCCTTCGATCCAGTGGCCCAGGGTCGGCAAATCGTCTTCATGCAGGCCGAAGCGCGCGGCCACCGCCGGCACGTCGAGCAAATCGCGCACTTCGCTCTGGCGGCAGCGCTGCTGCGGCAGGCGCAGCAGCCATTCGAGGGCCACCAGCAGCGGATTGACGCTGCGATCGCGCGTGTCGCCGATCTCGAACGGGATATAGCGCGGGTCGTTGCGGCGGTGCTGGTCGAAGACGGCGTGGATCGCGGGCGAGAAAGTGTCGATGTCGGGCACCATCACCACCACGTCGCGCGGGCGCAGCGTGCTGTCCCGGGCGAACATCGATAAAAGCTGGTCGTGCAGCACCTCGACTTCGCGCTGGGTGCTGTGGGTGACGTGGAACTCGATCGAGCGGTCGTGCGGCTCGGGCGGCATCTGCGGGTGCTCGGACAGCGGCAGCAGATCGCGCACGGCG
Source organism: Massilia sp. (assembly GCA_031999925.1). Lineage (GTDB taxonomy): Bacteria > Pseudomonadota > Gammaproteobacteria > Burkholderiales > Burkholderiaceae_D > Telluria. Next base: position 10,668 of record DAMABW010000030.1, read on the forward strand.
GCCTGTACCTGCTGCAGCAAGGTCTCGCCCTGGCCGTCCGAGAACAGGTCGATGCGCAGCTTGGTCATGCCGGCCGTTTCGGGGCGCCCTTCCTCGTTGTCGAATTCGTCGAGCATGCGCACGAAGTCGCGCCCTTGCCGGCCCCAGCTCGCCAGCAACGGGTGGCTGTGCGCGTGCAGTTCCTCGATCGGCAGCGCGGCCAGGTCGATGCCGCCGCGCTCCGGGTGGCGTTTATGGGCGGCCTTCAGCAGCTCGCGGCCCTCGATGATGTCGCCCCAGTAGAACTGGCAAGGGTTCGGCACCGCCAGCAGCACCTGCGTGTGGCGCGACAGCGCGGCGATCGCCTGCAGCGTCTGGTACGGCAGGGCCGACATCCCGAACAGCACCACGCGGCGCGGCAGGCGGTGCTTCGGCTGGTCGCCCGAGAGGATGGCCGAGACGAAGATTTCGTGGATAGCGGCGCGCCCGGTACCGCGCTGCATGGCCGGCACGCTCTCGTGCACCGCTCGCCAGAGGCGCGCCTGCCAGCACTGGTCGGCAGCCAGCGGCACCGGCTCGCCGCCGGCGCGGCGCAACTGGTCGCGCCCGATTTCCCAGTCCGTCAGCCAGTCGGCGCGGTACACCTGGTACTGGTCGTAGAGGTCGGCCAGGCGCTCGGCCAATTGCAGGCGGCGCTCGGGGCAGCCGTCGCCCAGGAAGTGGGTCAGCGGCGCGAACACCGGCTCCTTCAGCAGCGTCGGCAACAGGCGCATCAGGCGCCAGGTGAGCGGGTCCTTGTCGAAGGGCGAGCGGGTCGGCACGCGCTCGCGCCCGAGGGTGGCGCGGTAGGCTTCCCACAGGAAGCGCGCCGGCAGCGCCACGCGGGTCGCCGCGCACACGCCCAGGTCCTGGGCCAGGGCGATCTTCAGCCACTCGGCGAAGCCGTTCGACTGCACCAGGATGGTTTCCTGTTCCAGCGGCCCGAGCGGATGGGTGCGCAGCCAGTCGAAGACGGCTTCGCGCAGCATTTCCATCTGGTTGCCATGCAGGATCAGCAGGCCGGGCGTAATGGTGGAAGACATGGGCAAGTGAGAGCGGATATGCTTGGGCAGTTCGGCGCCACAGCATACTCTTTTTGAGGCGGCTTTTAAAGGACAGAGGCGGCTCAGCGCTGATCCGTCGCGCGCGCGCCAAGTTCCGCCGCTACCTGGCGCTCCAGCCGGGCAAACAGGCTGCGCAAACGGGCGCCGAGGGCACGCGCCTGGGCCACCGCGCCACGCCGTTGCTGCTGCTCGAGCTCGGCGCAGACTTCGCCGAAGGCCATGGCGCCGACCGCGCGCGCCGACGATTTCAAACGGTGCGCCGCCGCCCCGGCGCGCGCCAGGTCGCCCGAGACCAGGGCGATGTCGATCTCGGCCAGCCCTTCGCGCGCGCTGTCGAGGAACATGAAGGCATATTTACGCAGCTTGTCGGGGTTGTCGCCGAAGGTGGCGGCCAGCACGGCGGTGTCGAACAGCGCTGCCGCTGCCGTGCCGGATACGGCAGATGCGGCGGCAGATGCGGCCTCGGTCTTCTCCGCAGCCTCCGGCGCCTTCGCCATGGCCGTCTCCGGTGCCTTCGCCTTCGCCGGTGCCGCCTGGGCCGCGCCGCCGCGCCGGATCGCACGCGCGATGGTCGCCGCCAGGTGCTCGGGCGCCACCGGCTTGGTGAGGAAATCGTTCATGCCCACCGCCATGCAGCGCGCCTGGTCCTCGACGCCGGCGTTCGCGGTCATGGCGATCACCACGGTGTCCGCCAGGCGCGGATCGGCACGGATGCGGCGCGTCGCTTCGAAGCCGTCCATCACCGGCATCTGCACGTCCATCAGCACGCAGTCGAACAATTGGCGGTACATCTGCACCAGGGCTTCGGCGCCGTTGTTGGCCACCACCACCGTCGCCCCGGCCTCGCCCAGCAACTCGCGCCCGACCTGCTGGCTGAACACGTTGTCCTCGACCAGCAGGATGCTCTTCCCGTCCAGGCGTGCCGGCGCACCGGCGGCGGCGTTCTCGACGCGCCGGCGCGGCGCCCCCGCCGGCTGCGCGTTGCCTTGCTCGCCCCCGCCCAGGCGCGCCGTGAACCAGAAGGTGCTGCCGGCGCCGGGCACGCTGTCGACGCCGACCTCGCCGCCCATCGCCTCGGCCAACTGCTTGCTGATCACCAGGCCCAGGCCGGTGCCGCCATAGCGGCGCGTGGTCGAGGGATCGGCCTGGTGGAAGGAGGTGAACAGGCCGTCCAGCTCCTCGGGCGCGATGCCGATGCCGTTGTCCTCGACCTCGAAGCGCACCACGGTTTCGTGGCCGAAGGCGCTGACGGGGCGGACGCGGATGCGGATGCTGCCGCGCTCGGAAAACTTGATGGCGTTGCCGGTGAAATTCAGCAGCACCTGCTCCAGGCGCAGCGGGTCGCCGCGCAGGGGCCGTGCCAGTTCCGGCGCGATGTCGAACGCCAGGCGCAAGCCCTTGCTGGCCGCCGCCTCGCCGAGCTGGGTCTCGATATTGCCCATCAGGGTGTCGAGACGGAACTCGACCACCTCCAGCTCCAGGCGCCCGGCCTCGATCTTGGAAAAGTCGAGAATGTGGTTGATGATGCCCAGCAGGTGCTGGCCCGAGTGGCCGATCTTTTCCAGGTAGTCGCGCTGGCGCGGATCGAGCTCGGTCTTCAAGGCCAGGTGGGTCATGCCGATGATGCTGTTCATCGGCGTGCGGATCTCGTGGCTCATGTTCGACAGGAAGTCGCTTTTCGCCTGGTTGGCGGCGTCGGCCTGCGCCTTCAACTGGTGCAGTTCGGTGACGTCGGTAGCCACGCACAGCACCCCGCTGACGTCGCCCTCCAGGCGTACCGGCACCTTCACTTCCCACAGCTGCAGGGCCGAGCCGTCGATGCGCTCGATGCCGACCTGGCTGGCGTGGCGGGCGCCATCGAACACGCCGCGCTCGCGCTCCCAGGCGGCGTCGGCCAGGGACACCGGCATCACTTCGCGGTCGAGGCGGCCGACGATCTGCTCGGCCGGCAAGCCGAGCGCCTGCGCCATCCTGGCGTTGACGTAGCGGTAGCGGCGGTCGCGGTCCTTCATGTAGACGGCGGCGTCGAGGTTGTCGAGCACCGTGTCGAGCAGGGTGCGCTGGTCGATCGCGCCGCGGCGCGACCAGTACAAGGTCAGGAACAGGCTGTAGACCAGCAGGGTCCCGAGGAAGCCGCCGGCCAGGGCCAGCCAGGGGAACCAGCGGTCGAGCGGCGAATACAGCTCGCTCTTGCGGGCGCTGAAGTGGGCCTTCCATAGCGACCCGCTGAAATCGACCGGCAGCACCGTTGTAAACAGCGCGTCGTTGGGCCCGGCCTCGCGCACGCCGGCGTCGCCGTACAGCAGGCGGTCGCCCGGCGCCAATGCCGCCTTGCCGACCGGCTTGGTGCCAGGCGCGGCGCCGCGCCTCTCGGCGGCGAACAGGGACAGCGCCAGCGCCGGCCCCTGCTGCCCCGACAGCGCGCGCTCGACCAGGGCCTGCACCGAGAACGCGACACCGACCGCGCCGACATAGGCGGCGCGGCGACCCGCGACGTCGAGCGGCGGGGTATCGCCCATGTACACCGGCGCGCGGATGCCGAGCGCGATGTGCGGCGTCGGCAGCGACACCTGGAGCGGATGGCCGGACGCGCTGATGCCGCCGCTGTCGCGCGCGCGCGCCATCGATTCGGCCACCGGGCTGGCGGCGGTGAGGTCGAGGCCGAACTTCTCGGGCAGCATCTCGGGCGGCTCGATCAGGGTCAGCACGTTGTAGCTGGGGCGCCGGCCGGCCGGGCGGATATCGAACTCGGGATAGCCGCCCGGCGCCAGGCTGCGGTCGGCGCGCACGGCGGCGACGAAGGCATCGCGCTCGGCATCCCGCACCTCCTGGGAAAACGAGACGGCGTCGATGGCCGGATAGTTGGCGCGCAGGTCGAGCAGTTGCACGTAGCGGTGGAACTGCAGGCGCGTCACCGGCGTCTTGCTCGACGAGAACAGGGCCACCAGCGAACGGGTGACGTCGGTGTAGGACTTGATCGAATTGGCCAGGCGCTCCTGGGCGGCGTGGGCGCGGTTCTCGAAGCGGCGTCGCGCCTCCTCTTCGACGTTGCGGCTGGCGCCCATGTGCAGCAGCGCGCCGACCAGCAGCGCCAGCCAGGCGCCCGCCGCCCACAACACAAGGCGGGTAGTACCGCGCGCACCGAAGGCCGCGCCGATGTTGCGGGTGATCGAGAGATTCATCGCCGTTATCGCCGTCCTCGCCGTCCTCGCTGTTATTGCAGCGGTGGTCCCCTGGGTTGCTTCCGGATGGGTTCGATTGATTCATTGGTAATATACGCGATCATCGCGCCAGGGGGCGCTCAACAGTAAATACACGACTATGCGAAAAATGGCGGCAAAAGTAGTGATCGGATTGGCAGCACTGGGCGCTGCGGGAGCACAGGCACAAACTTCGGCGGCGGCCCCGACCGACCCGCGCCTGTGGCTGGAAGACGTCGGCGGCGAGAAGCCGCTGGCCTGGGTGCGCGAGCAGAATGCCGTGACCGAGCGCGAACTGGGCGGCGCCGCCCAGGAAGCCCTGCGTGCGCGCCTGCAGACCATCCTCGACGCCAAGGAGCGCATCCCCTACGCCAACAAGCATGGCGACTACATGTACAACTTCTGGCGCGACGCCCAGCACGTGCGCGGCATCTGGCGCCGCACCACCCTGCTTGAGTACCGCAAGGAAGCGCCGAACTGGGAAACCGTGATCGACCTCGACGCCCTCGCCCGCACTGAGAACGAAAACTGGGTCTGGGCCGGCGCGGCCTGCCTCGAGCCGCGCGGCGACCGCTGCCTGGTGTCGCTGTCGCGCGGCGGCGGCGATGCCCAGGTCGTGCGCGAGTTCGACCTGAAGGCGCGCGCTTTCGTCGCGCAGGGCTTCGCGCTGCCGGAAGCGAAGAGCAACGTCGCCTGGATCGACCAGGACACGCTGTTCGTGGGCACCGATTTCGGCAAGGACTCGATGACCACCTCGGGCTACCCGCGCATCGTCAAGGAATGGAAGCGCGGCGAGCAGCTGGCGAACGCCCGCACCGTGTACGAGGCCGGCGCCACCGACCTGTCGGCCTCGGGCAGCCGCGACCTGACGCCCGGCTTCGAGCGCGACTTCGTCTCGCGCCAGATCGATTTCTATACCTCCGAGCTGTTCCTGCGCGAGGGCGGCAAGCTGGTCAAGGTCGACAAGCCGCTCGATGCGAATGCCTATGCGGTGCGCGACCAGATGCTGGTCGAGCTGCGTTCCGACTGGACTGTGGGCGGGCGCACCTGGCCGCAAGGCAGCCTGCTGGCGATGGACTTCAACCGCTTCATGCGCGGCGAGCGCGATTTCGAGGCGCTGTTCACGCCAAGCGCCACCACCTCGCTCGACGGTGTGGCGGTGACGAAGAACGCCCTGCTGCTGACGGTGCTCGACAAGGTGAAGAACCGCGTGGTCGAACTGCGCCGCGTGGATAAAACCTGGCAGCGCCGCGACGTCGCCGCGCCCGGCATCGGCACGCTCGGCGTATCGGCACTGGACAACATCGAGTCCGACCAGTACTTCCTGACCGTGACCGACTTCCTGAACCCGACCACGCTCTACCTCGGCGAAGTCGGCAGCGACAAGCGCGAACGCGTGAAAGCGATGCCGGCCTACTTCGACGCCAAGCCCTACACGGTGACGCAGTACGAGGCAAAGTCGAAGGACGGCACCATGGTCCCCTACTTCGTGGTCATGGACCGCAAGGCGAAAATGGACGGCAAGAACCCGACCGTCCTGTACGGCTACGGCGGCTTCGAGGTCTCGCTCAAGCCGTCGTACAGCGCCGTGGCCGGCAACGCCTGGCTGAGCAAGGGCGGCGTGTACGTGCTGGCGAACATCCGTGGCGGCGGCGAATTCGGCCCGCGCTGGCACCAGGCGGCGCTGAAGGAAAACCGCCAGAAAGCCTACGACGACTTCATCGCCGTCGCCGAAGACCTCATCAAGCGCAAGGTCACCAGCCCGCGCCACCTCGGCATCATGGGCGGCAGCAACGGCGGCCTGCTGGTCGGGGCCACGCTGGTGCAGCGTCCGGATTTGTTCAACGCGGTGGTGTCCCAGGTGCCGCTGCTCGACATGCAGCGTTACCACAAGCTGCTGGCGGGCGCATCGTGGATGGGCGAGTATGGCGACCCAGACGATCCGAAACAGTGGGAATACATTTCGAAGTATTCGCCTTACCAGAACGTGTTCAAGGACAAGCACTACCCGCGCGTGCTGTTCACCACCTCGACCCGCGACGACCGCGTGCACCCGGGCCACGCGCGCAAGATGGCGGCGCTGATGCAGGAGCAAGGACATGACATCCTGTACTGGGAAAACACCGAGGGCGGCCATGGCGGCGCGGCCAACAACGAACAGGCGGCGCGCATGTGGGCGTTGACGTACACCTTCCTGTTGAAGCAGTTGAAGTAAGACGCGTACAAGAAAGCGCCGCTCCCCGCGGCGCTTTTTTTGCGTTGAAGTCGTACGGTGGACAAGGGCGCCACCGGTATCGCAACCGGTCCGGCGCCCGCGCTTCTCAACTCGCCAGCCGTTGATCGAACAACACCCGGCAGGTCGGCTCGATATCCACATACAAGGCCACCGCCGTCTCCACCCCGATCACCAGCGGCGGCCCGAGACGCTCGGTCACCACCCCGGCACGCCGCAGCAGCCGTTCGATCGCCGTCGTGGTCACGGTCACATAGCGCTCGATCCCCTGTTCGTGCCCGTAGCGGATGATCGCCGCGATCGATTCCATCGTGATCTCCGAGAAGCCGAAGTGGCTGCAGCCCTCGGTTTCGATGGCGAAGCGCGACAGTTCCCAGATGTGTTCGTCACAGGGCGCCGGCTGGCCGTGCAGCAGCTGGGCGAAGGAATCCTTCAGCATGTACGGGCCTTCGGTCGGCAGGATGCGCCAGCAGCCGCGCAGCACGCCGCCACCCGGTTCGCGCATCATCATGTAGTGCGGCTCCAACGCATCGTAGCCGTCGATTTCCATCCCCGAGAGGACCGGCACTTCCCAGCCCAGGCGGCCTTGGAACACTTTTGCGCGAAGGGTGTGCATTTCCCACAAATCGCGGGACTTGAATTCGCGCCGTGCTGCGATATTGATCTGCAGTGCCATTTCGTTCTCCCTATGTCGTGAATGAAAAGTATGCGAAACGCATAAAGGTTCATGCAATCCGGGCAAGAGGGGAACTAGCAGCTCTGCTAGGTGGGCTGCGCGAAACGGCGGTGGAATACTAGGGTTTTGCTACCGAACAACCAGGAGACCGCATCATGCCAAACGATTTCGTAAGCGAAACCATGCTGGCCCGCCCGAACCTGCAGGCCACCCTGCACCAGCCGCCGCGCGCGGCGCACGTCGACCTGCGCCAGTTCCGCATCAGCAAGCGCGAAAGCCAGGAAAAGTTCTGGGGCCGCTTCGGCGTGACCCAGTCGAGCGGCAGCCGCTTCGAGACCGGGCTGGCGATCCCGGCCCCGGTGGCGATCCTGCTGAAGCTCTATGTCAACGGTAAGCTCAACGATGGCGATCTTCAGGGCTGATCAGCCCGAGCGCAATCGCCTTGACCACCGCCTGCTGGCGGGTATTGACGTTGAATTTCTGGCGCACGTTGGCCAGGTGGAAATTGACAGTCGCCTCGGAGCAGTTGGTGATCTTCGAGATTTCCCAAGATGATTTGCCCGCCATGACCCAGTTGAGCACTTCCAGCTCGCGCCGGGTCAGGCGCGGCACCGGTTCGTGGCCGGCGCCGTCGTTCATGAAACGGCTGGCCGACGCGAAGGCGTAATCGCGCACCAGGGTCAGGGTCGGCATCACGTCGATGATGCTGCGCTTGAAATCCTGGTTGGCCGGTGCGTCCGAAGCAAAACTGAGCACGCCGAACTCCCCGTTCGGCCCGTGCACCGGCAGCGTCACGCCGGTACGGATGCCGTAGGCACAGGCCTCCTCGTAGAGCGCCCGCCCCTCCTTGCCGCCAAAGGTATCCGGTTCCCAGACGATGGGCAGCGTGCTGCTCAGGCAATGACCGACCGTCGGGTCGACATAGGCCAGGCGCTCGGCGTCGTAGCGTTCGCGCCAGGCAGACGAATAGTTGCTGCGCAAGAAAGCGCGCTCGAATTGGGCATGGCGCGAGCCGACCATGCCATACAGCACCTGATCGAAGCCGAGCTGGCGCGCCAGCCCGAACAGGAGCTGGCTCCAGGCGCCAGGATCCTGCATCTCCATCAGCTGCACCAGTTGTGCAGTCTCGACCATGTGTGCTCGCTTCTATCGAAAAGTGTGAAATCGCTATGTTAAAGCAATCGCTCCGCAAAAGAATGCAGAGTGGAAAATTTAACAACCTTCAACTATACAATGTGAGAATGTGTGGTCGTGATTCCACCACAAACATTGTTAAATCGAACGATCTGCAATCCATCAACATTTTTACTTCAAGTAATAGGGCCATGTCCAATACTTATTTCAATTGTGCAAGACATTGCCCAATGACTTTTCCAACTCCTGGTGCTGACATGGCGCATACCAATAGTTTCTTATCTAGGCACTCCGACAAGCAACTTCAACTGTGCGCCCGGTAAATTTTTTCTCGGCTAAGCTCCGCGCGCAAACCAGAATATTATTTCAATTTTGCAAGACTTTCGCACTGCGTACTTGACTTGACACTGCACAAGCGTATCGTTAAATAATTTCCATTTAACAGTTTCTACCTGCTCACTCAAGCGTCCCACACAGCCCCGGCATTTACTCCCGGCTGCACAGAACGCCGCACTTACCCACTTTCCAAAACGAGGATCTACCGTCGATGAACACGATGACCGACATGGCCGAACAGCTGGACGTCAAGCTCCTGCTGACGACGCTGATGGCCCTGAAAAAAGGCGACTTTTCGGTACGCATGCCGTCCGACTGGACCGGCGTCTCGGGCAAGATCGCCGACACGCTGAACGACATCATCGAAACCAAGCAGAAGATGGTCGAGACCGTGACCGAAGTGTCGCGCGTGGTCGGCCGCGAAGGCCACCTGACCCAGCGCGCCGACGTGCCGGGCGTGGTCGGCGGCTGGAGCACCATCATCAGCTCGGTCAACACCCTGATCGACGACCTGGTGCGCCCGACCACGGAAATGGCGCGCGTCATCGGCGCGGTGGCGAAAGGCGACCTGTCGCAGACCATGGCGCTCGAAGTCGACGGCCACCCGTTGAAGGGCCAGTACCTGCGCGCGGCCACCACCGCCAATACCATGGTGGAACAGCTGTCGTCGTTCTCGTCGGAAGTCACGCGCGTGGCGCGCGAGGTCGGTACCGAGGGCAAGCTCGGCGGCCAGGCGCAGGTCAAAGGCGTGGCCGGCACCTGGAAAGACCTCACCGACTCAGTCAACTCGATGGCGGGTAACCTGACTTCGCAGGTGCGTAATATCGCGGAAGTGACGACCGCCGTGGCGAACGGCGACTTGTCCAAGAAGATCACGGTCGACGTGCGCGGCGAGATCCTGCAACTGAAGGACACCATCAACGTCATGGTGGACCAGTTGCGCTCCTTCGCATCGGAAGTCACGCGCGTGGCGCGCGAGGTCGGCACCGAAGGGAAGCTCGGCGGCCAGGCCTACGTGCCGGGCGTCGGCGGCACCTGGAAGGACTTGACCGACAACGTCAACTTCATGGCATCGAACCTGACCGGCCAGGTGCGTAACATCGCGGCCGTGACGACCGCGGTGGCGAACGGCGACCTGTCCAAGAAGATCACGGTCGACGTCAAGGGCGAGATCCTGGAACTGAAGAACACGATCAACGTGATGG
>DAMABW010000031.1:0-20514 GCA_031999925.1 Massilia sp.
GCCGTCAAGTCCTGAACATGTCTTGAACTCAGGCTTTCACGGCCAGGAATTCGCCCTTGCCCACCGGGACCAGGCTGGCCGTGAATTCGGCGTCGTTTTTCACGGCGTCGACGAAGTCCGCCATCTCGTGCGCATGCGAGCTGGCGTTGTCGACCACCAGCAATCCGCCCGCGCGCAGCACGCGGCGCAGGTCTGGCCACCAGGCCAGGTACAGGCTGCGTGCAGAATCGAGGAAGACCAGGTCGGCCGAAGCGTCCGGCGCCTGCGCCAGCCAGGCGCCGGCCTCGCCTTCGACCTGCGTGACGATGTCGCCCAGGCCGGCCGTGGCGATGTTCGCCCGCGCCATCGCCGCCTTGTCCGCCGCCAGTTCGATGGTGGTGACCGCGCCGCCGATGGCGCGTGCGGCGTCGGCCAGCCACAGCGTCGAGTAGGCGTTCGAGGTCCCGATCTCCAGCACGCGGCGCGCCACGGTCGCCCGTACCAGCACGGACAGGAATTCGCCGGTGTCCGGCGTAATGTTCAGCATGCGCGTGCCGCTCTTGCCGACGGCGGCATCGTTCGTGTTGCCGAAGTCGGCGAGTTGTTCGAGCTGGCGTTTCAATGCGAGGTCCATGTGGTTTTCCTTGATGACTAACCCCGCCATGCTGCCATACATGCGTCCGGCTTGCCCGAGCGGCGTTCAGCCGGCAAGCATGCCGCGCGCCGCCTTGACGATATGCCGCGACAATTCTTCCATGCGCGGCGACTGCAGCTTCCAGGTATGCCAGTAGAGCGCGAGATCGGTCGGGTGCGCGGGCGCCAGGTCGACCAGCGGGTCGGCACGGTCGTCGTACCGGTGCAGCAGCCATTCCGGCACCATCGCGTAACCGATGCCATAGCGCACCGCATGGAAATGGGCCTCGGTGCCGGGCACATAATGGCTCGGGTAGGCGCCTTCCGGCAGCCCGAAATGCTCCAGCAGCAGGTTCGATTGCAGCGTGTCCTTGCGGGTATAGGCCACCACCGGGGCGCGCCGCGCGGCCTCGCGCGTCAGGCCCTCGGGCAGCCAGCGCGCGCAAAAGGCGCGGCTCGCCACCAGCCGGTAGCGCATGGTGCCGAGCGCCTCGGCGCTGCAGCTGCGCATCGGCTCGGCCACCGTGCTCACGCAGCCGATCACCATGCCGGTCTTGAGCAGGGCGAAGGTGTGGTCCTGGTCTTCGACCACCAGGTCGAGGATGAACTGGTCCTTGACCAGCAGGGTGGCCAGGGCGGGAAAGAACCAGGTGCCCAGGCTGTCCGAGTTCAGGGCCATCGACACGGTGGTCGCGCCGGCCTCGCCGCCGAGGATGTCGGCCTGGAAGTCAGTCTTGAGCAACTGCGCGCGGCGCAGGTATTGCAGCAGGCGCTGCCCCATCTGGGTCGGCCGGCATGGCCGGCTGCGCACGATCATGGGCGTGCCGAGCGAGGCCTCGAGCACGCGCAGGCGCTGCGATACCGCCGACGGCGTGATGTTCAGGCGCGCACCGGCGCGTTCGAAGCTGCCGGTTTCGGCCACGGCCATGAACGCTTCTGCTTGCTTGGGTTCGAGATCCATACCGCTTCTCTGGAAAAGCCATCATGGTAGCGGCAAACCTGGCGCCGCATGACAAACGAAGAATTATTACGGATGCAGTAAAACTCTTCAGGTAGCTTCCGGCACAGGCCGCGGGTAGGCAAGAATCGGCGTTCCCGCAGCCATCCGGAGAATCACGTGCTTCATTTTATCTACCTGATCGCCATCTCGGCCGAGGCCGGATCGGGCGCCCTGATGGCCATGCGCCGCAAGATGGACCTGTTCGGCGTCGCCCTGGTCGGCACCGTTACCGCGCTGGGCGGCGGCTCCATCCGCGACGTGCTGCTCGGCCACTATCCGCTGGGCTGGGTGCGGCATCCCGAATACCTGCTGTTCACGATCGGCGCGGCGCTGGCCGCGGCCCTGGCGGCGCGCCTGCTGCAGCGCATGAAGTCGGCCTTCCTGCTGCTCGACGCCCTGGGCCTGGTGGCGTTTTCCATCATCGGCTGCGACATCGCGGCGGCAACCGGTGTCCATGTGGCGGTGGTGGTCCTGATGGGAATGATCACGGGCATAGCCGGCGGCCTGCTGCGCGACGTCGTCTGCAACCAGGTGCCGCTGGTGCTGCGGCGCGATTTGTACGCGACCGTGTCGCTGGTGACCGGCGCGCTCTACATGGGGCTGTTGCACTACGGGGTCGACCGCGACGTCGCCACGCTGGCGGCGCTCGCGGCCGGATTCAACCTGCGGCTGGCGGCGCTGCGCATGTCGCTGGCGCTGCCGGTTCCCGGGCAGGGCAAGCCGGCCGCCCGCGGTGAAGGCCGATGAGCCGCTCCAGCCCGCGGGTGGCTGCCGCCAGGGGACTCGCGTTCGCCACCAGTCCGCTGCTGGAGCCGGCCTTGCCCGCCTGGCGCTCGCGCTTCCTGTTGTGCATGCTGGCCGCGCTGTTCGCCCTGCTGGCCGTGCGCGCCAGGCTGGCGTCCGATCGCGCGTTTGTCTACCTGAAGCGCCAGGTCGCCATGGACACCGCGCGGCGCGTGCTGGCGCTCGGCATTCCCGGCGTCGCGGCCAGGGAGGACACGCGCCGCCATTATCCCCAGGGCAGTATCGCGGCGCACCTGGTCGGCTTCACCGACATCGAGGATGTCGGGCAGGAGGGCATGGAGCTGGCCCGGCAGGAGCAATTGCTGGGCACGCCCGGTGCGCGGCGCGTCATCCGCGACCGGCTCGGGCGCGTGGTGGAAGACCTGGACAGCGTTCGCCCGGCCATCGATGGCCGCGATCTGTCGCTGTCGATCGACCGCAACCTGCAGCACATCGCGCGCACGCACCTGGCGGCGGCATTGGCGCGGCACGGAGCCAAGGCCGGAGGCATCGTCGTGCTGGACGTGCGCAGCGGGGAGGTGCTGGCGCTGGCCAACCTGCCGGACTTCGATCCGAACGACCGCCGCCGCCTGAGCGGCGCCCAGCTGCGCAACCGCGTGCTGACCGATACCTTCGAGCCGGGTTCGGTGATGAAGCCGTTCACGATCGCGCTGGCGCTGGAGCAGGGCATCGCCACGCCGGACACACTGATCGAGACCGGCGGGGGGCGCCTGCGCATCGGCACCGCATCGATCGGCGACGCCAGCCGCCATGGGACGCTGACGGTGTCGCAGGTGCTGGAAAAGTCTTCGAACATCGGCACCGCCAGGCTGGCGCTGCAGATGCAGCCGGAAAGCATGTGGACGCTGCTGTCCGAACTTGGATTCGGGCAGGCGCCGGACCTGGGCTTTCCCGGCAGCGTGGCCGGCCGCCTGCGGCCCTACCGCAGCTGGCGGCCGATCGAGCAGGCCACGATCTCGTACGGCCATGGCCTGTCGACCTCGCTGATGCAGATGGCGCGCTCCTATATGGTGTTCGCGCGCGACGGCGAAATGGTGCCGGTGACGCTGCTCAAGCGCGATGCTCCGCCGCCGGCGCGCCAGGTCATCCCGGGCCATGTCGCGCGCGAGGTGCGCGCCATGATGGAGCGCGCCGCCGGGCCGGGCGGCACCGCCGCGCGCGCCCGGGTAGCGGCCTACCGCGTGGCCGGCAAGACCAGCACCGCGCACAAGGTCGAGGCGGGACGCTACGTCAAGCGCTACGTGGCCAGCTTCGTCGGCCTGGCGCCGGTGTCCGACCCGCGCATCATCGTCGCGGTGATGGTCGACGAGCCCACCGTGGGCGGCCATTACGGCGGCGTGGTGGCAGCGCCGGTGTTTGCCGCCGTGACGCAGGACGTGCTGCACGCGCTGAACGTCAGCCCCGATGCCCCGGTCGGCGACATCATCGCGCAGGAAGCGCAGGAAGCTCCGTAACGCCGCGTTGCGGCGCACCGGGCGCCGATTGACCCCGGCATGCGGCCAGCGATGCCCCCGCTTGCCGGCGGCGCGATGTTGTTATCCCACGTACGTACGCCATGGCGGCCCGCGCCTGTGGGTTCCCCTTCGGAAAGAAAGAAACGATAATCATCGTTTCCGGTTAGCGAACACAGGAGCAGTAATGCAAGACCACGACCATCGCGACGAAAGCGATCACAGCGACAAGCGCGATAACGCCCAGCCCGCCAGCCCGGGCCGCCGCCGCATCTTCCAGGCCGCCGCCGCCGCCGGGATCGCCGGCAGTCTGCCGGCCGCCGCGCAAGCCGCGCCAGCGCCGGCCAGGCGCGCCGCCGCCAGGCCGGCCTCGCTCGACGCCAAGCTGAAGGCGAACGTCAAGAACGTGGTCGTGATCTACCTCGAGAACCGCAGCTTCAACAATTTGTTCGCCAACTTCCCCGGCTTGGCCGCGCCGCTGCCGGCCAGCGCGCCGCAGAAGGACCGCGACGGTTCGATCCTGCCGACGCTGCCGAAGATTTGGGGCGGCATGGTGCCGGGCCGCCAGGACATCGGCGGCAAGGAATACCTGATCGGCGAAGACAAGATCGTGAACCTGCCGAACGGCCCGTGGACGCTGACCGACGGCGAGGGCAAGCCGCTGCCGGAAGGCCTGGTCACGCGCGACCTGGTGCACAATTTTTATCACAACCAGATGCAGATCAACGGCGGCAAGAACGACGGTTTCGTTGCATGGGGCGACTCCGGCGCGCTGGTGATGGGCCATTACGGCGAGACCGACAAGCACCTGGGCCTGTGGCAGATCGCGCGCGAGTACACGCTGTGCGACAACTTCTTCATGGCGGCATTCGGCGGCTCTTACCTGAACCACCAGTTCCTGATCAGCGGCCGCACGCCGGAATTCTTCAACGCCGCCGAGACCCCGGCGAAAAAGAAGATCGCGGTGCTGGAAGACGGCCCGCAGGGTACGCGCCTGGCAGTGGCGCCGGACTCGCCGAAGTCGGCACTCGACGGCAAGCCGAAGTTCGTGCATGCGGGCGCGATCACGCCGGACGGCTATGCCGTCAACACCATGGCGCCGCCTTACCAGCCGAGCTGGGTGCGTCCGGCGCCGGGCGGCGACGCGAACGTGGCCGACGCCAGCGACCCGTCGGTGCTGCCGCCGCAAAGCTACGACACCATTGGCGATCTGCTGTCGCGCGCGGGCGTGAGCTGGGCCTGGTACGGCGGCGCCTGGCAAGCGGCGATCGACGGCCGCGGCGCCGGCCAGCGTCCGAACTTCCAGCACCACCACCAGCCCTTCAATTACTTCAAGCAGTTCGCACCGGGCACGAAGGCGCGCGACGAACACCTGCGCGACGGCGGCCTGGGCGACAGCCCGATTTCGAACAAATTCATCGCCGACGCGGTGGCGGGCAAGCTGCCGGCCGTGAGCTTCTACAAGCCGCAGGGCAACCTGAACCTGCACGCGGGTTACTCGGACATCGAGTCGGGCGACGCCCACGTCGCGAACGTGATCGAGCACTTGAAGAAATCGCCGCAGTGGAAGGACATGGTGGTCGTGATCACCTTCGATGAAAACGGCGGCTGGTGGGACCACGTGGCGCCGCCCCAGGGCGACCGCTGGGGCCCGGGTTCGCGTATTCCTGCCATCGTGGTGTCGCCGCATGCGAAAAAAGGCGCCGTCGACCACAACTACTATGACACGACCTCGATCCTGCGTTTGATCACGCGCCTGCACGGCCTGCCGCTGCTGGAAGGCCTGGCGGCGCGCGACGCGGCGTTCAAGGCGCGCGGCGCCCGCGGGCCGGGCGATCTGACGGCGGCGCTCAGCTTCCGCTGATCCGCTTTTTTGGGATGTGCATGGCCGGCCGGGCTTCCCGCGCCGGCCTTTTTTTTCATATCCATATTCACAAAAGTGTTGCCAAGCGGCTAACGCGCGCTGGGTTCGCCAACGCGGCGATACACTGCGGTTTGGCTGGAATCTGTTGTCATTCCGTTACCGCCAACGCGGTGCGGCACTTCGGATATGCCGATGTCACATTGAACAGGAACCGGCACAGGAGACATGATGCCGGCGCCTTCCCCAACCCCAGGAGAGCATCATGCAAAAAAACAAAGCACTGAAAGGTCTGCTCGCCGTATCGGCAGCAGCAGCCATGTTCGCAAGCTATGGCGTCTACGCACAAACCGCAACCGAGCTGCAGAGCCAGGGCGCGCAAGCCGGCACCAACATGACCGGCAAGTCGGCCGCTGACGGCGCTGTCAGCAACACCAACAGCCAGGGCATGGAAGACCGCAGCGCCCAGGTCGGCTCCAGCACCGCCGGCCAGACCGGCTCGTCGTCGTCCTCGTCGCACAACGCGCACGGGATGAGCGGCAGCACCGGCGCTTCGGCTGCCGGTATGGATCAGTCGTCGTCGATGCAGCAAGGCGCCTCGGGCGCGGCCGGCGCCACCGCCAGCTCGAAACTGGCCAAGGCCGACACCAAGGCCATCACCGACATGGCCATGGCCAACATGGCGGAAGTCGAAGCCGGCAAACTGGCACAAAGCAAGAGCCAGAACGCCGAGGTGAAAACCTTCGCCCAGCAAATGATCGACGACCATGGCAAGGCGCTGCAGGAAGTGCAGACCCTGGCGCAATCGAAAGGCGTGACCCTGCCAACCGAACTCGATGCCAAGCACAAGGCCATGGCAACCAAGCTGGAAAAAATGACCGGCGATGCCTTCGACCGCGAATACATGAAGACCGGTGGCGTCAAGGCCCACAAGGACACCCTGGCCATGCTGAAGAAGCATGAAAAGAGCGCCAAGGATGCCGACGTCAAGGCACTGGCCGGCAAAATGATCCCGACCGTCGAACAGCACCTGAAAGCCGCCGAGCAGAACGCGACGGCCAAG
The DNA here is from genome assembly GCA_031999925.1 of Massilia sp. GTDB lineage: Bacteria > Pseudomonadota > Gammaproteobacteria > Burkholderiales > Burkholderiaceae_D > Telluria. The sequence goes on from DAMABW010000031.1 coordinate 6,792, forward strand.
TCGGGTACGACTTCTGGCAAATAAGCAGGCAAATAAGCAGGCATAAGCGGATCGACCGGCTTTCATGGCGGGACGATTCTTGAAGAGCACGCTCCTCCGGGGCCGCGTGCTCTTTTCATATCGGCGGCGTGGCAGTTTCCTTCTGCTCGCCTGCTTGGCCTGGCTTATACTTCCCGCCATGACCATCCCACGCTGCAGCTGGGCCAATCCGGCCAATCCCCGCTACCTCGACTACCACGACCATGAGTGGGGCACGCCCTGCCATGACGAGAACCGCCTGTTCGAAATGCTGAACCTGGAAGGCGCCCAGGCCGGCCTGTCCTGGGAAACGGTGCTGAACAAGCGCGACAGCTACCGCGCCGCCTTCGACGGCTGGGACGCCGAAAAAATCGCCCGCTACGATGAAGCCAAGGTGGCCGAACTGCTGACCAATCCCGGCATCGTGCGCAACAAGCTGAAGGTGGCAGCCGCCATCAGCAACGCCAAGGCCTACCTGGCGCTGCGCGCCGAAGGCCAGACCCTGGACAGCTATTTGTGGGCCTATGTCGAGGGCAAGCCGATCGTCGGCGACTGGAGCGACGGCACGCGGCCGACCAAGACGGCGCTGTCGGACCGCATCTCGAAAGACCTGTCGAAACGCGGCTTCAAGTTCGTCGGCTCGACCATCATCTACGCCTACATGCAAGGCATCGGCATGGTCGACGACCACGCGCCGCACTGCTTGCGTTACGCGGGCGCGAAGTGAATCCATCGTCGTTCTGGCAAGGGCGCGAACGCTATACGGTGTTCGATACGCGCTATGGCGACGGCAGCCGGGTGGAAGCGCTGGTCGAAGCCTGGCGCCGCGATCCGACGCGGCCCGCGCGCCTGCATATCGTGGCGCTGGCCGACCGTTTGCTGCCGGGGTTTCATCGCATTCCGCAATCTGACGACGCGGTCACGCTCGACCTGCTGAGCGCACCGCTCGATGCGGCGCTGGCGCAGTTGTCGGCGCGGATCGATTTCACTTATTTGCGTGCAGTAGCGGGAGCCGGCTTCGCCCGTGCGCTGGCGCGGCTTGTCGCGAGCGATGCCGTCCTGGCTGGCGATGCGCTCGATGACGAGCAGGTGAGCGCACTGGCAGCGCAGGGCTTCGTGTTCGACGAGAATAAAAGCAGCGCACGCTTCGCCAGCCGCAAACCGCGCCAGCCTTTGCCGGCCGTGCCGCCGCGCCGCGCGGTCGTGATCGGCGCCGGCCTGGCCGGCTGCGCCGCCGCCCAGCGCCTGTGCGCACGCGGCTGGGACGTGGCCCTGGTCGAACGCCATCCGCAGGCGGCGATGGAGGCATCGGGCAACCTGGCCGGCATCTTCATGCCGCTGCTTTCGAAAGACGACAACATCCCGACGCGCCTGACGCGCGCCGCCTACCTGTACGCGTTGCGCTACTGGGACAGCATCGGCGGAATCGGCCGTGCGATCGAGGGCGCAGCCTGCGGCGTGATGCAGCTGGCGCGCGATACCGGCCACGCCGAGGCGTCGCGCGCCATCGCGGCGGCAGGCACCACGCCGCCGGAGTTTGCCGAGTGGCTGGAGTCGCCGGAAGCGGAGGCGCTGCTCGGCCTGCCGGCGCCCGGCGGCGCCTGGCTATTCCGCGAGGGCGGCTGGGCGCGGCCCGGCAGCGTGTGTGCGGCGATGATGGCGGCGTGCGGCGAACGGCTGACGGCGCATTTCGGCGTTGGCAACGTCACGCTTGAACGGGATGGCGAGGAATGGCTGGTGCACGCGCTTGACGGCGCTGTTGTCGCACAGGCGCCGACCGTGGTGCTGGCCGGCGGGGCGGCATCCGGCACTTTCGCGCAGGCGTCCCGTTTGCCCTTGTCTTCCTTGCGCGGCCAGGTCACGCATCTGGACGCTTCCACGCTGCCCGCGCTGCCGTATGTGCTGTGCCGCGAAGCCTACCTGACGCCGGCCGCGAATGGCGTGGCCTGTGCCGGTGCGACCTACGATCCGGATACCGACAGCAGCCTGCGCGCGGCCAGCCAGCAGGAAAACATCGAACGCCTGCGGGCGCTGGTCTCGGACCCGGAGGCGGGCAGGGATGCACCGCTGCAGGGCCGCGTCGGTTTCCGCTGCGTGGCGCCCGACCGTCTGCCGCTGGTCGGCGCGCTGCCCGATTTCGATGCCGCCGGCACGACCGAGCGCCTGCGCGCTGTGCCGCGCCATCCGGGCCTGCACGGCCTGCTCGGTTACGCCTCGCGCGGCCTGATCTGGGCGCCGCTGTGCGCCGAGTTGCTGGCCGCGCGCCTGGAAAACGAGCCGCTGCCGCTGGAAGCGAATCTGGTCGATGCCCTCGATCCGGCCCGCTTCGTCCTGCGCGCACGCCGCAACATGCCTGGCGCGGTTTAGCGCGAGGCCGTGACGATCAGGAACCGACCTTCTTGCGGCACTCGGCCTGGGCAGCCTGCAGGCGGATCTGCAGGTTCTTCTGCATGTTCGGGGGCGCCGGCGCCCCCAGGAACATGTTGTTCTTTTCTGCCTGGGTGAAGTTGTCGAAGTAGGTGTCATAGACACAGGTGCAATACGGCTTCGCCAGCTTGGGATCCTTGGGCGCGGTCTTGTCGAGCTCGATCACGGCAACACATCCCTCCGCATTCATCTTCTTCAGTCCGTCCAGCCTTTCGTCGGCATGGGCGGGAAAATGCAGGGCGACGGCGGCAATCAGCGCGGCCAGTTTCAATCCGTGTTTCATGTCATTCCTTTACGTGATGGATGGAGTCTGCAATGGTCGGGGCGCCTTGTCCGCCCGCGCGTCAGGTACGCTTGACCAGCTCGACGCGTCGGTTCCTGGCGCGTCCCTCCTCGTCCTTGTTATCGGCCACCGGCTTGGTATCGCCCAGGCCCAGGGTACTGAGGCGCTCCTTGGCGATGCCTGCGGCAATCAGCGAACCCATCACGGCGTCCGCCCGCTGCTGCGACAAGGTCTTGTTGTGCGCCGGATCGCCGACATTGTCGGTATGGCCTTCGATGGTCAGCTTGAGGGAGGGGTCTTTCTCCAGGAGCTTGGCGATCTCGTCGACGGCAGGCCTGCCGTCCGGGCGAATGGCAGCCTTGTCGGTATCGAAGTTGATATACAGCGCGACGTGGCCGGCGGAAGCCAGTTGGCTTTGCATGGCATCGGCCGTGACAAAGGCGATCGTCTGCTTGAATGGCTGTTCCGCTAACACAAGCGTGTCGACATGGCTGCTGCCAGCCATGAGCACGATCCATACCAGCTGATCGGGTTTCCGTACCAGATAGACATCGTAACTCATGCTTCCGTCGTCGTAGCGGGTTTTATTCTTGTTTGCGATGATCTCGTCGACCGAGTCCTGAGCCAGTTCGGCAGGGTTCGCTTCGTTGACCTTTATGCCACCCATCTGCGCAATCAGGTTTTCGTAATTGCGCCGCGCTTCCACTTCGCTCATCTTCACATCGCTCAGGTAAAACTTGTGCGACTCGAAACGTCCTTCCACTTTCCTGAGTTGCTTCCCGGTGACCACGTAGAGCGAATCGAAATTCGCCTTCTTCGTAAACATCGCCCCCTCCTGAGTGCCTGGAGGGTATTCCAGATAAGGGAAGGGTGGCAGCACGGCAGTAGTAACTGGCACTTTTTCGATATCGAATTGTGCCTGGGACGCCGGCGCGTCGCTGTTCGTTGGTGCCGCACTTGATGGTTTCGACGCTGGCGATGAAGTTGCGGTGGTGTTGGCCGGTTCTGGCTGTGGTACGGGGGCTTTGGGTTTGCAAGCGGCCAGAGAAAAGCTCATGACTGCCATAGCGATAGCTGCAGAGTATTGGGACATGGTCGTTCTTTGCGAAATGGAATCTGCAGAATTTTAACTGATGTCAGTAAAAGCGATTGCCGGAAATCATTCAAATTGTTTCAAAAAATGTATAAAAGAAACTTATGATAACACGCAGGCATGTACTGTTTTCATTTTGGTAACATTTGTTTATTTTTTTATTCCGAATACTCTACCTATCGTCGATTGCTGCATTTTATGAGGCGCTAAGACTTGATTGAAACGGTCTTCAATAACGTGGTGATATTTCGTGATATTTTTTTTGAGTAATACTAGATTTTCTGACATATTCTCTTGTCATTTAAGGGATGATGTAGGACTACAACGAGGATTTTAGTAAGAATAATCCTATATAGGCTGGGTCCAGACCGAAGCTTTGCAACAACTACTGAAGAGATAGCGCCCGCGCGCGTGATACACCACACGCAATGTCTTGTCAATTTCAAGGTAGCAATATCGTATTTACCATAATATGAAAAAATATTTTCTTGAATTAAATTCTCACAAATTCTTCCCGCGTTATTTTTCTACTTCGATGGCAAGGCCGTCATAGGAGGAAGGCTATTTAAATGACAGTAGGCTAATGCAACGGATAAGGCAGAGGAGAGAATTTTTCTGGAGATGGGGTTGGGGCCATGCCGCAAAAAATAATTTGGTTGTCTTGAATTGACTGGTTTGAATAAGATTCGTCCCGTGTCACCTCGCTGATTTCTCAACTTAAGTCTGGAGCAACCCATGAAAAGATTCGCTGGTCGTAATCTCCATCGTCAACTTGGTCAAGGCATGACCGAGTACATCATCATCGTCGCCCTGATCGCCGTCGCCGCAATCGGCGTCTATCAGGCATTCGGTAAGGTCGTTCGCGGTACCACTTCCGTCGCAGCTTCTTCGCTGTCTGGTGATTCAACGAACAAAGGCCGTACGGCAGCCACTGCAGGTGCAAATGCAGGCGGAGAAGCCGCTGACAAGAATAAAACGATGAAAGACTTCGAAGACAACCCGGCTACGAAATAAGACGTACAGGGGGGCGGCGCCTGCCGCCCTTTTTCGCCGTGTCACGCAGGTCGTCTTCCTGCGTCAAGCCATAGGACCCTAGATGCGTTTCAACCACAGTAGAAGTCGAGGGCAGACCCTGGTGTTATTCCTGGGGTTTGTCGCTGCTATGGTCGGCATGATGCTGGTCGTTTTCAATTCCGGACAGGTTACCAATGCCAAGATGCGCGCGATGAATGCCGCCGACGCCGCGGCATACAGTGGCGCCGTATGGGAAGCGCGCAGCCTGAACTTCCAGGCCTACATGAACCGCGCCATGGTGGTCAATGAAGTGACGATCGCGCAGTCGGTGAGCCTGCGTTCGTGGCTTGCCTACGTCAACCGCTTCGTCACGCACGTCAACTACATTACCCAGTTCATACCCTATTTGGGCACGGCGACGACCGAGATCCACCAAGTCCTGGATCAAGTCAACACCCAGATACAGAACGCTTTGCCGGTGGCCGACATGGCCCTGCGCGGGGTCAACGTCCTCGCGCACGCGGCGCAAATCACTTTTTACGGTTCGGGAGCAGGTATTGCCCAGGAACTGGCGACCGAGGTAGCAAAAGCGAACAAGGCTAAAATGTCGCCCGCCGGTGTTGAACTGATGGCCTCGAACGTGGCGAATTGGATGAAATTCACCAAACATTATCAGGGCAACGAGCGCAAGCGTATCAAAGACGTCACCCTCGATTCGCGCGACGGCTTTTCCCAGCAACGTGACTGGACCCTGGGCGATCCGCTCGGCGTCGTTTTTGAGTTCGACAAGCAGGGTGGTACCGACCTGATCGACTACGATGCCTGGAAAGGACTGGATTCTATCGAGGCAAGGGAGATTTGGAATCCCCTGAAAGGAAAATGGTCGATCAAGCAGCCGCTGGCTTGGGGCGGTGCGCAAAGCTATGCACCAAATAAAAAGACCGGGATCGGTACGCACGGCCAGGGAAACGACTGGGGCCGGACCGATGGTCAGCGCGCGCGCGCAGAAGCCAATTCCACGACCAAAACTGCTTTGACGGGCGCCAACGCCAAGAATATTCAGGTTGCGTTTCAGAATTACTACGACATCAGCAACCCGAAAGTGAAGAATGCGGACCTGCAGCTTCCGTTCTCCGTGGAAGTCGTGGTCTCTAAAGCCGAGATCCCTACCGCGACCAGCGCATGGAATGGCAAAGCCGTCCTGGTCGACGGCACCCAGATCGAGCACGATCCCAATTATGCCGGTGGTGGTGGCGTGTATGCCCTGGCAGAAGCCTGCGTGCGCTTTGCTCGACCCTACAAACAGGATCGGGCCGACAAGGCACGCGAGTTCCCTAGCCTGTTCAACCCTTACTGGACGGCCTCGCTGGCTACCGAAAGTCATGCGGCGCGCGCATGGGTCAATGCCCGAAAGGGACTTATTCCACCGGTTTCTAGTGTCTTCACAAAGGATACATGTTCATGATGTTGGGACGGGTAGTACGTTGCGCGGGCGCCGCCATGGCGATGTTCGTGGCGCTCGCGGCCTGCGACCGCCAGACCGTCGGTGCGGCGGGTCAGCCTTACGAAATCGTCACGCAAGTGCGGCCGGAGTCGCTCGAGGCCTATATGAAAATTCCTCGCAAGGCCTATGAGGTGTGTGGGCTCGCGCGTGCGGCGATGAAGCTTCCACCCCCGGCGCCGCTGGTGGCGTTGCCGGCCGACTTCGTAATCAAGCGCAGCACCTATATGAGCAGCGGGAAGGGCTATCTCATCCGGAATGAGGAATTTGTCGTCGATATCAACGATATGGCGCCAGAAACGGGCTGCAAGACGCGCATTGGTTCGACACTCGAAGAGAGCGTGGGGCGTGACGGAAAGATATATGCGCAGCGGCGCACAATGGACGGTCAGGTAGAGGTCGATGAGCCAATCCCCTTGTTGGCGGATCCTACGAATGGGGCTTCCAAAGGGGTTTCCTACACCGAGAAACGAACGGTCGGCGGTATGGCCGTGCGCTGCGTACCCGCCGCCCTGCTCAACGCCCAGGTGATGGACAGGTGTGCAGCCGACACGAATGCGGGTCTGCTGCGCGATGGAGCGAACGACCCGATTGTCCTGCACGCGCGTGACGTGATTCCCGTGTTCGACATGGTCGTGCGGACCGAGCCGGTCGTTGTGCAAATCGGCAAGCCCGTCCCCCAACAGCGCATCGCGCTATCGGGAGCCAAATGATGCGAACGATGAGAAACGCGTCGGCGCTTCGTTCCGCGCAGTCAGGACAGGCCATGGTGGAATTTGTCGTGATTTCGATGGTGGTAATCGGCTTATTCCTGGGCATTTGGTACATCGGCAAGTTCCATGACATCCAGGCCACGACCATCCAGGCCGCGCGCTATGCGGCATGGGAACGTACCGTACGTCCGTCCTCGTATTCGGATACAAAGCTGCAAAGCCAGGCCCGGGCCCGTCTGTTCAGCTGGAACAAGGATGCTTACAAGGCAACCGATGGCATCAATAACGGGCAGGGATGGAATCAGCAGACGTCCATGTGGATGGACCATGCCGACGACAAGCGCCTGATCAAGGCGCCGGATGACGTCATAGTGCGTACCGCATCCGCGGCGCTGCCGGGCACGGCAGTTGGCTTGGCCTTAAAAGCCGTCAACACCCTGGATGCGGCGGGTGGGGCCGACAAGCTGCCGCAGGGCGGCATGTTTACCAGCACCGTCAATGTAAAAATTGCCAATCTGGCCCATATGGAAGCGCCGCTCGACGCATTGAACCTGACGCTGAACGAAAGCTCGTCGGTTGTCGCGGACAACTGGGATGCCGGTTCGCCAAAACAAGCGGCCGCTCGAACGGAGGCGTTTACACCCGGCAGCATGTTCGATTTCCTGGACACTGGTCCGCTTAGCCTCGTCAAAGTCGCGCTGGGAACGATCGAGCCTGCTTTCAAGAATTTTCATCCGGGGCAAATCTGTCCAGATGTGGTACCCATGGACCGTATTACCGGGATTAATGGACAAGCCAACAAACCGGTATACCGAGGTGCTCAGCCGTGCTATTGAAGTTGGAACCACCACGTAGCTTCGCAACGGTGCTCACCCTGACGATTGCATTGCTTGCGCCGCCTGCCAGCGCAGCCTGGCAGGACATTCCCGACTCTATTATCTTGCAGCAGATGGGCGACAAGATGGTGGTCAATGGCATACCGATGACGGTGCGTGCGTTCCACACCGCCATGCCTGCCGAGGAGGTCGTGAACATGGTGCAGGACGCCTGGGACAAGAACCGCGATCGCACGTCCGTGACGCGCACGCGCATGCCGCCATGGACCGTCCTGAATCAAACGGTTGGCACCGAGCACCGCAGTTTCCAGATCAAGACGAGCCCGAATGGCGGCTACGAAGGTTTCGTGGCGCTGTCGTCGCCGGCCCTGGCGCGTGAACCCAAGCCCCTGATCCGTTTGCCGCCCGAGATGACGCCGGTGCAAATCGTCGATTCGGTCGACAACGGCCGTAGTTCCCAGCAAATCGTGGCGGTGTCGAAGCGTTCGATGGACGCCACTGGCGCCGCGCTGGAAGCAAGCCTGAAAGCGGCTGGCTGGACGCGCCACGTGATGAAGAAGAATCCCAGGACCCTGGTATTCGCTGCCAACCGCAAGGGCCAGGAATTCGATGCCATCCTCACCGCCGAGAAGAACGGGTCGATGGTCATGATGAATATTGCCGATCAACCCAAACAATAGGAGCAGCAATGCGGCACCGGACAACAAATGGGCGAGGAAAGCGGGGGCACGTGCAAGGCGGCCAGGCCATGGTCGAGTACCTGCTGATCGTCGGCGTCCTCACGGTCGTGTTATTCACACCATCACCCATCACAAATAACGTGGCGCCTGCCGATTTGCTGGCGCGTGCCGTACGTACCTTTTTCCGTGGATACAGTTTCCTTATTTCGGTTTTTTAACATCCTTCTTCAAAGTTTTCTCTCTTGAAAATCTCGAAAAATACCCTGTTGCTCGGTGGGGCCATTGTCTTGGGCATCGTCTGTTACGTTGGCGCCCAGTACTACCTCCGATCCTCGCTTTCGGCTGCGCAAGCAAAACTGGCAGGTGACTACAAGACGCGCAAGGTCATCGTCGCGGCCACCGATATTCCCGCCGGAAGCGTCCTGAACAACGATAACCTGGCCGCCCGTTCCATTCCGGCACGCTATCTGGCCAGTACGACGCTGGAGCCGGACGCTTTCGATACCGTCAGCGGGCAGAAAATCATGGTCGATGTAAAAGCCGGCGATCCGATCGACCGGGGTGCGCTGTACCGTTCCGACCGGGGCGCGCTGTCGACCACGGTCGCCATGGGGGAGCGCGCCATCACCTTCCCCGTCGACGAAGTGAGTTCCATTTCCGGCATGCTGGTGCCGGGCGACGTGATCGACCTGCTCTACACGGGACCAGGCAATACCGAGAACTCGTATCGTCCGCAGCCGGGGGCAGCAGTAGAAGCGGGGCCGAAGGAGCTGATGCATGTAAGGCCGATCCTGCAGGCGGTCCAGGTGATCGCGACCGGCAAGACCACCCAGAAACGCGTCGTGCAAACGCAGGGAGGCCAGTCGGAGGAAGTCAACATGGACTTCACGACCGTCACGCTGAAGGTGACGCCGGCCCAGGCACAGGAGGTGCTGATGGGCCAGAGGCTTGGTTCATTGACTGCCGTGCTGCGTAACCCGGAGGACAAGTCGTCGTTGTCAAGGATGGTACTCGACGAGACGAACTTCAAGAAGGTCGCGGACGCGCCGCAAGCGCGCAGGGGGGGGAAATTCAACGGCTCGTACATCGAGATGTTCGTCGGCGGTCTCGGCAGCGGCCCGGTGCGTTCGCGCGCTGAACAGGAAGCGGCGCCGCCGATCACGGTACGGCTCGATGGCGTAACCCCGCGGGTCGCGCCCGCGAATGCGCCAGCGCCGGCAACACCGAGTGCGCTCGACGTACGCAGCCGCCTTGGCATCACCGCGCCCGCGCCGGCCACGAAAACACAGTAACCCTTTTCCTTTGAGCCGAAAATAATAATGAAATATCTGAAGACTTTTATCTTGTTGTGCTGGATGTCGATGTGCGGCCTGGCGCAGGCGGGCACGGGGGGAGAACAAACGCTTGAACTGTTCAGTGGAGAAGCGCGGGTCATGCCGGTGTCCGTGAACCGGATCGTGGTAGGCAATGGCAAGGTGATCTCGGTGTCGAGCATCGCCGCCAATCAATTGCTGATTCTGGCCGAAGGCGCCGGCACGTCCACCCTGCAGCTATGGCTCAAGGACGGCTCGCAACAAAAAATGACGGTGGTGGTGCTGGAAGCGAACCTGAAACACACGCTGGCCGATATCGAGCGCCTGCTCACCAGCGTGGATAACGTCAAGGCCCGCATCGCCGGCTCCAAGATCGTACTGGAAGGGGAGATGGTCAGCGACAGCGACCAGGAGCGCGCACAGGCCATCCAGAAGATGTATCCGGAGCAGGTCGTGAACTTCGTCGGCAAGGTGGGCTGGGAAAAGATGATCTATCTGGACGTGAAGGTGCTCGAGCTGACCACACGAGGTTCACGCGACCTGGGCATTCGCTGGGATTCGCAGATTAACGGACCCCATGCCGGCGTACTGGCCGACCTGGCCTCGAATAATATGTACCGCTACGTTCCAGAGCCGGATCAAAGCGGCCTGGACTTTAGCAACGTGACGCTGCCCAACCGTGTCTGGCCACCCAAAGGCTTCATCACGCTGGCGTCGCTGATTACCTCGAAGATCAACCTGCTGGTGCAGGACGGCGATGCCGAAGTGCTTGCGGCACCGAGCCTGACAACCCGCAGCGGCTCCAAGGCGCGCTTTATCGCGGGTGGCGAGATTCCACTGCCGGTACAGGGTGGGCTTGGCCAGACCAGTGTCGAATTCAAAGAATATGGCGTGATCCTGGACGTGACGCCAGTCACCGACAAATCCGGCGCTATCTACGCCAAAGTCGACGTCGAAGTGAGTTCGATCGACCCCTCGGTAGCGGTGCTGGGTATTCCCGGACTGCTGAAGCGCCGATCGCAAAGTGAATTCAATTCGAAAGACGGCGAGACCGTCGTTCTCAATGGCTTGTATTCCTATGAAAAGTCGGGCGACACGCAGAAAGTGCCCGGACTGGGCAATCTGCCGCTGATTGGCGGCTTGTTCCGCAACAAGGGCAGCAGCACGTCGAAGCGCGAAGTGGCGATCATCATTACCCCGCGTGTCGTGCAGGCCACGCCGAATCCGAATCCGCAAGCGAAGGATCTCAACGCTGAAAAGCTGTACGAATTCGACAAGAAAGTCCGCGACCACGAGCTGTCGCCGCAAAAGCCCCAACCCTTGACTGTTACCGAGTAAAACCATGATTTTGTTTGAAACCAGGAATGCCAGCGGCCAGCTGCAGGATTACACGGTCAGTGAACCGACCGTTCTCGGCAACGCCGGTCCGGTACCTCTGCCACCGGGTGCCGGCAAGCGCGCACTGGCGGTGGCATTCGACAAGGACGAAAATGTCCACGTGACGGATCTCGGCTGCGTTTCCGGCGTGTTCGTCAATGGCGAACGCATCGTCCGCTATGGCCCGCTGCGCGCCGACGACGTCATCACCATTGCCGGCCAGCCGCTGCGGGTCAAGGCTGTCGGCAATCAGCGTCCCGTCGAGCCGGTCAGGTCGACGATGCATGCCAGCGCGTCCCCGGCGCCGCAGCAAGGCGGGGCGGCCGTCGTCCAGATGCCGAGCCGGGCCGCGGCCTTTGCCCAGCCTGCGGCACAGCCGGCGCCCCAGGCGGCCGCGCCTGTCGCGGCGCATGGTGTCCCGCCGCGCAGCGACGCCGCGCGCGCGCACCAGTTGGCACTGACGACCAATGCCGTCGTGCTGCACAACGAGTTGATCCAGACCCTGGACCTGCGGCGCCAGGACGTTACCCGCATGGCGGACGACGAGCTGCGCACGGTGGCGAGCAAACTGGTCGGCGAGCTGATCCAGAAAATGACGCTGCCGGCGCAGACCGATCCCGATGAGCTGGCAAAGTTCGTGCTCGACGAGGCCGTGGGTCTCGGGGTGCTGGAAAGCATGCTGGCCGATCCGTCGGTGACCGAGATCATGGTCAACGGCGTGGAAGACATCTTCATCGAGCGCGGCGGCCAGACGGTGCGTTCCGACATCGCGTTCAGTAGCGAAAAAGCCTTGATGGGTGTGATCGAACGCATCGTCGCGCCGATCGGGCGCCGTGTCGACGAGTCGTCGCCGCTGTGCGACGCGCGCCTGAAAGACGGCTCGCGGGTCAATATCGTGATCCGCCCGATCGCCCTGAAGGGGCCGTCGATCTCGATCAGAAAATTTGCCCAGCGCCGCCTGCAGGTGGAGGACCTGGTGAAATTCGACTCGGTCGACCAGCAGATGGTCGATTTCCTGAAGATCTGCGTCGAGCAGAAGAAGAACATCGTCATTTCGGGCGGTACGGGTTCGGGCAAGACCACCTTGCTCAACATTATTTCGAACCTGATTCCGCCGCTCGAGCGCATCGTCACCATCGAGGATGCGGCCGAGCTGAAGCTGTACCACGACAATTTGGTCACGCTCGAAGCGCGCCCGGCCAACGTGGAAGGGCGGGGCCAGGTGTCGATCCGCGAGCTGGTCAAGAACGCGCTGCGGATGCGCCCGGACCGTATCGTGGTCGGCGAGTGCCGTGGCGGCGAAGCGCTCGACATGCTGCAGGCCATGAACACCGGTCACGATGGCTCGCTGACGACCGCCCACGCCAACTCGCCGCGCGACATGCTGTCGCGTCTCGAGACGATGGTGCTGATGGCCGGCATGGACCTGCCGGTGGCGGCGATCCGCGAACAGATTGCTTCCGCCGTGCAGATCATCGTGCAGCAGACCCGCTTTGCCTGCGGAACCCGCAAGGTGACGAGCATCACGGAAATCACCGGCATGGAGCGTGGCGTGATCCAGATGCAGGAACTGTTCAAGTTCCAGCGCCAGGGCTTTTATGACAACGGCAAGATTCGCGGCTTCTTCACGCCGTGCGGCGCCGTGCCGAGCTTCTACGAAGAGTTGCGCGAATTCGGCGTCGAACTCGACCTGTCGATCTTCGGCACCCAGGACGGCGATGCGTTCGACAACAGTGGACACTTGAGAAATGGATGATCCATCCCTCCTGCCCGACCTGGTAGCGGTCGGTATCGCGCTCAGCATGGTGTTCCTGGTGTACGCCGCGTGGATGGCAGGTCGCCAGTTCGCCAGCCGCTATCGCGAGACGGTGCTCGATTCGACCAGCGTGAAGCTGTCGGACATGTTCATTTTCATGGACACCGCCATGCTGAGCCGCATCAGCGTGGTGGCGACCGTGTTCATTCCCTTGCTGCTCATGCTTGTCACTGGCAACCTGTTGTTTGCCATCGCCGGCGCGGCAGTCTGCCTGTTCGGCCCGAACCTGGTCCATAAACGGCTCAAGGAAAAGCGCCGCACACGCCTGATCCGCCAGTTGCCGGACACGCTCGACGCCCTGGTGGGCGCCCTGCGTTCGGGGATGAGCCTGCAGCAGGCGCTGGGCTTGCTGGCCGAGCAGTTGCCGTCGCCGTCGAACCAGGAATTCGGCCTGGTGGTGCGCAAGGTGCGCATGGGCGTGGCGCTCGACGACGTGCTGGAAGAACTCGAACAGCGCATCGAGTCGCAGGAATACACGATGTTCACCACCAGCATGCGGATTGCGCGCGAAGTCGGCGGCAACCTGACGGAATCGCTCGAACGCCTGGCCGATACCATGCGCCGCAAGCTGACCATGGAAGACAAGATCATCGCGCTTACGTCACAGGGAAAAATCCAGGGCATCATCGTCGGCCTGCTGCCGCTGTTCCTG
>DAMABW010000032.1:0-20303 GCA_031999925.1 Massilia sp.
CCGCAAGGCGTGCCGTGTTGGGGACGCGGTTACATTGCGTTACCGGGAGTGAAAAACGGCAACATGACGAGCGCTCAGAATCCTGGCACCGGGCAATGTCCCTGCGCCTCGATGCGGCCGTCCAGCCAGGCGTTCACGGCGTCCAGTGCCGGCGGCGCGAAGCCATAGGTCATCAGGGCAGGGGCGTCGAAGTCGAGCGCCTGGTACGGGTTCCACAGCGCCAGGTGCAGGTCGGGACGCCAGCTGTCGCGCGCGTGCGGGCCGTAGCGGCGGCGCGAGGTCGAGGCCAGGATCGTGAACCGACCGTCCTGCGGCAAGGCGTTCCAGTCGAAGGCCTCGGCGTCGCCGAAGGTCACCAGTTCGACCTCGAAGAGTTGCCCGAGCGAGGCGGCGATACTGGCCGCCGGCACGCCGGCTTCCGACACGCCGTCGCTGACCACGTCCTGGCGCGCCACCAGGCGCACCTTGCTGCCCGGCGCCGGACGGCGCACCTTGCCGCGTGCGCTCAGGCCGCGCGCCCAGGCACGCGCCATCAGGGCGCGGTCGGCGGCGTCGCCGTCGTGCAGCGCGGCGGCGCGGTGTGCGCCGGCCGGGTGGGCAGCAGCCAGCGCCGCCAGGCGAGCGAGCTTTTGTTCCACCTGCGCCATCGGCAGTTCGCCCGAGCGAATCGCCGCGGCAATCGCGGCCACGGTTTCTTCCTGGGTCTCGCGCGTACCGATCGCCATCACCATGTCGGCGCCTGCCACCAGGGCGCGCACCGCGGCCTGGCCGGCGCCGTAGCGGTGGGCGATCGCATGCATGTCCATGCCGTCGGTGATCACCACGCCCCCGTAATTCCACTGATCGCGCAAGATGCCCGTGAGGATGGTGTGCGACATCGTGGCCGGGTACTCGGGGTCGAGCGCCGGGTAGACGATGTGGGCGGTCATCATCGCCGGCGCCGCCGTTGTTTTCCCCTTTTCGCCTCGCGCCGCCATCCTGAAGGGGGCGAATTCGAAGCGTTCCAGTTCCGCCACCGACTTGTCGACGGTGGGGAGCGCCCGGTGCGAATCGACGTGGGTGTCGCCGTGACCCGGGAAATGCTTGACGCAGCAGGCCACGCCTTCGGACTCGCTGCCGGCCATCCAGGCCAGGGCGATGCGGGTGGCGGTTTCCGGGTCGGCGCCGAAGGAGCGCTCGGCGATCACCGGGTTGTGCGGGTTGTTGTTCAGGTCCAGCACCGGCGCGAAGTTCCAGTTGAAGCCGAGCCCGCGCACCGCGCGCGCCACCGCAGCGCCGACCTCGCGCGCCAGTTCCGGGTCATTGGCCGCGCCCAGGGCCATCGCCGATGGCGGCGCCGGCACCCAGGTCGAGCGCACCACGGCGCCGCCTTCCTGGTCGAGGGCGATCAGGGCTTGTTCGCCCATCACGGCGTGCAGGGCGCCGGTAAAGCGCGTCAACTGCGCGGCATCGACCATGTTCTGGCGGAACAGGCAGGCGCCGCGGATGCGGTTGTCGCGCAGGAAGGCGGCCGTGTACTCGTCCAGTTCGGTGCCGAACAGGCGCACCATGATCAATTGGCCGGCGATGCGCCGCAGTTCGCTCAGTTCATCCATGGTGTGCTTAATTGGTCTTGGTGACTTTGCTCAGGTGGCGCGGGCGGTCCGGATCGAGGCCGCGCGCTTTCGACAGCTGGGCCGCCATCACATAAAAGGCCTGGATCGCGACGATCGGGTCGAGGTCGGGCGTGGCCGCCACCGGCAGGGTCAGGTCGCGCTCGGCCACGTCGTCCGGCGCCGCCAGCAATACACGCGCACCGCGGCCACGCATTTCGCTTGCCAAGGCCAGCAGGCCGACCTGGGCCGGGCCGCGGGTGGCGAAGATCAGCAGCGGATAGCCTTCCTCGATCAATGCCATCGGGCCGTGCTTGATCTCGGCGCCGGAAAAGGCTTCGGCCTGCAGGGCCGATGTTTCCTTGAATTTCAGGGCCGCTTCCAGGGCGATCGGGAAGCTGATGCCGCGCCCGACCACCATGATGTTGCGCGCCGGGGCCAGCACGTCGATGGCGGCCGACCAGTCGGCCTGGCTGGCACGGCGCAAATCGTCGGGCAGGGCGGCCAGGCCGGCCTTCAGTTCCGGGTCGTTCTGCCACTCGGCCACCAGGCGCGCGCCGGCGACCAGGCTGGTGATGAAACTCTTGGTGGCGGCCACGCTCTGTTCCTTGCCGGCGTGCAGGGGCATGGTCCAGTCGGCGCTCTGCGCCAGCGGCGATGCGGCATCGTTCACCAGGGCCACCGTGGTGGCGCCGCCGTCGCGGAAGTATTTGATCGGTTCGACCACGTCCGGGCTCTGGCCCGACTGCGAAATCGAGATCGCCAGCGTGTCGCGCGTGACCAGCGGCGATTTGTACAGGGTAATCAGGGACATCGGCAGCGAGGTCACCAGGCGGCCCAGGCGCGACATGATCAGGTAGGCGACGTAGCTCGACGCATGGTCCGAGCTGCCGCGCGCCACCGTGACGGCACTATGGAACGAGGTCGAACGCAGGGTGCGCCCGAGTTCGGCATAGCGTTCCACGTCCTGGCTCAGCTGCAGGGCAACGCAATCCCCGGCCGACAGGGCTTCCTGCAGCATCAACGAGGTCGTGGTCATACTGGTTCTCCTTCGATATAAACGGCTTTGATGTGCAGGTCGCGATCGAGCACGACGATGTCGGCATGGCAGCCGGGCGCCAGGCGGCCACGGCGGGTTTCGCCGAGGTAGTCGGCGGCATTCGTCGAGACGCGGCGCGAGGCCTCGGCCAGCGACAGGCCGATCTGCACCAGGTTGCGCAGCGCCCCGTCCATAGTGAGCGTGGAGCCGGCCAGGGTGCCATCGGCCAGGCGCACGCCGCCCATGCATTTATGGACGACCTGGCGCCCCAGCATGTATTCGCCGTCGGGCATGCCGGCAGCGGCCGTGGAATCGGTCACGCAGAACAGGTGCGGAATCGAACGCAGTGCCACCTTGATCGCGCCCGGATGCACGTGCAGCAGGTCGGGGATGATCTCGGCATATTGCGCATGTGCCAGGGCGGCGCCGACCATGCCGGGTTCGCGGTGGTGCAGGCCGGGCATGGCGTTGAACAGGTGGGTGAAACCGGCCGCGCCGTGTTCCAGGGCGGCGACGCCGTCTTCGTAGGAACCGCTGGTGTGGCCGATCTGGACGCGGATGCCGGCGTCCGCCAGCAGGCGCACCAGTTCCAGGTGGCCATGGATTTCCGGCGCCACCGTGATCAGACGCATCGGCGCCTGGCGGCCATAGGCTTCGACTTCGGCCAGCGAGGCTTCTTTCGCGAACGGCGGCTGGGCGCCGAGCTTGGCGGAATTGATGTACGGGCCTTCCAGGTGCACGCCCAGGATGCGCGCCTCGCCCTTGCCGCGCTCCTTGCAGGCGGCGCCGATGGCGCCCAATGCGCGTTCGATGTCTTCCGGCGGCGCGGTCATGGTGGTGGCCAGCAAACTCGTGGTGCCGTGTTTCGCGTGCAGGGCGGCGATCACGTGCGGGGCGTCGCCGCCTTCCATCATGTCGCGCCCGGCGCCGCCGTGCACGTGGACGTCGATGAAGCCGGGCAGGATGTAGTCGTCGCCGTTGTCCTGCGGGTCGACCGGCACGCCGTCGATGGCGTCGATGGTGGCACCCGCATGCAAGGTGCCATGGACCCAGCCGTTTGGCGTGAGGATATTGCCTTTCATTGGGGAGCTCCCTGCACGTGGCCTTTCACGTAGAAATCGATCATGCGCAGCGCGCCCTTTGCCGAATCGCCTTCGGGCGGGGTGCAGCGGGCGCGGGTGTCGTCGGGCAGCCAGGCCAGCAGCACCTCGCCCAGGCCGCCGCACAGCGACAGCGGCAGCGTGCCGCTCTTGTCGAGGGCGCGGGCGATGCCGGCGACTTCGCGCCCGGCGTGTTCGAGGATGGCGCGCGCCACCGGGTCGCTCTCGCCGTGGGCCACGACGAAGCGGGCCAGGCTGGCGTAGGCGGTCTGGTTGGCGCGGCCGAGCCAGATCTGCACGGCGTCGCGGGTGCCGCCGCAATGTGCGATGACGTCGCGCGCAAAGGCGGCGCCGTCGACGCGGCCGTCGAGCACCTGCTCGATGTGGTTCAGGGCGCGCAGGCCCATCCAGGCGCCGCTGGCTTCGTCGCCGGCCGGGAAGCCCCAGCCGCCGACCTCGACCTTGGTGCCGTCTTCCAGCATCGCTTCGCCGACGCTGCCGGTGCCGATCGCGACGATGGCACCGGGCTTGCCGCCGTGGGCGCCCATCAGGGTGCTGAAGCCGTCGGTATCGAGCACCAAGGCGGCGAAGCCGGGATTGGCGGCGGTAAATTGCGCCGCCCATTCCTTGTTGTGTACGCCAGCCAGGCCGAGCCCGATGGCCATCGCCGCCAGCGGCGGGTCGCCGATGTCTGCCGCCGCGCAGGCTTCGCCGACGGCGGAAAGAATGGTGGTCCAGGCCTTGTCGATGCCTTGCGACAGGGCGGAAGGGCCGGCCGTGGCCTGGGCCAGTTCGACGCCGTCCAGGGAAGCCAAGCGAACGCGGGTGCCGGTGCCGCCGCCATCGACGCCGATGAGGTATTCGATCATGAGAATAGAGTGCCGGGAGAGGTCAGGGCACTATAGGGAGGCGGGTTCGGCTTGTCAACAGGTATTTAAGTGGTATGTAATTCTCCGGGGAACTGGTCTGCAAACTGGTATGGCTTGGAACGGCCTGCGCCCCGTAGAGTGGGCACCCCGTGCCCACGCGGAACGATGAGCATCGTTAGCCATTCAAAAGCATGAACGCGACGTGGTTAGCACGAGAACGCCAACGCTTCCCACGCTTCCACATCACCCCCCATGCCTGCGCCCATTGCGCTCCACCACCACCAGCTCGCTACGCCCATCGCGCACCTCGCTCACCTTGGCACTCCCCGGCCCGCGCACCTCGATGTCAGTGCGGCGCACGTTCAACTTCCGCCCCTCCAGGCTGCCCGACCCGCGCAAGTCGGCACGCAGTTCATCGACGCTGCCGCTCAGGGTGGCGTTGCCCGGCCCGTCCATGCGCAGCACGGCGCGGCCCGCCTGCAATCCGCGCGCTTCCAGGTCGCCGGGACCATGCACCTCCGCCTCGAACTGGCGGATATTGCCCGCCACGCACACGTCGCCTGGCCCGTTCTGGACCGAGTTGACGCGCTCGGCATCGAGATCGCAGCCCTCGAAGTCGCCCGGACCCCGGACATCGACGCGCAACTCGCGCGCGCTGCCGCTCAGGCGCACGTCGCCCGGCCCGGTGAGGCGCGCCACCGCACGCTCCAGGCGCAGGTCGTCGGCCTCGAGGTCGCCCGGGCCGCTCACCTGGGCCGACAGTTCCTTGCCAATAGCTGCCACCTGCACGTCGCCGGGGCCGGACATGGTGAGATCGAGCGTATCCGCACGCACCCGGCGCAAGTCGAGGTCGCCGCTGCCGTTGCTGTTGACCACGAAATCGCGCACCTCGCCGCGGGCGCGCACGTCGCCCGGACCGCTCGAGCGCAGGCTGAAGCGTGGACCGGCGATACGTTCGAGTTCGACGTCGCCGCTGCCGCTGGTATCCAGGCTGCGCAGGCCGGCGGCGCCGATGCGCACGGTGACGCCTTCTTCCTTCTTGCCGAAGTTGAATTGCACATTCCAGCGCGACTTTTGCCGCACGATCAACTTGCCGTTGTGCACCGTGGTTTCGATGTCGGCCAGGCGCGCTGGCGTGCCCGACATTTCCAGGCTCGGCGGACCATCGCTGACGATCACGCGAAACGGACCGGCCAGTTCGATCGCATCGAAGGCGGACACGGTGCGCCTTTCGGTGGTGACGGCGCCGCGCTTGTCCTGGGCGCCGGCGGGTTGCAGGAGGGTGAGGCCGGCGCCCAGGGCGACGGCGGCGAACACAGTGTGCTTGAGTTGGCTATTCATGGCTTCCTTGTTGTTTTTGTGACGAAGACAAGCCTACGATAAGGGAAATTGAACGAACATACGCGCTTCAGCCGACGAACGAACGAAACCGAGGGTTCAGTGGTCGAAGAAGGGAACTGAGCCGCACTTGTCTTCCCGTGCGCTCGTCTGCACATACGGGTCTGCACGCACGAGGCTGCAAATACGATACACGCATTGATGAGGAGTTCGCATGTCCAGCCTGACTGTCCGCAAGATCGACGTCGACCTGTCCCAGGGGTTCGGGCGCCACTGGAATGGCGGCGACGCGTACCGTACCCAGTTGTTCAACGCCCTGTCGATGAGCTTCCCGCGCGGCGAGCAATTGTTTATCGACGCGGTGCGCGACGTGCCGCAGGATTGCCTGCGCGATCCGCAACTGCGCGCCGAGGTCAAGGATTTCGTCGGCCAGGAAGCCACCCATCGCTACCTGCACGCACAGTACAACAAGCAACTCGAACAGCACGGCTTGCCCTACACGCGCGAAGAAAAACTCAAGAAACGCCTGGCCCGTGTCGATAAGCTGGGTGTGCTCGACCGTTTGGCGATTACCTGCGCGCTCGAACACTACACGGCGGTGCTGGCCGACGGCGTGCTGCGCCACCCCGATTGGCTCGATGGCGCCGAGCCGCAGATGAGAACCCTATGGTCCTGGCACGCGGTCGAGGAAACCGAGCACAAGGGCGTTGCCTTCGATGCCTACGTGGCGGCCGGCGGCGGTTACCGGCGCCGGGTAGCGTGGTACCTGCACGCGAGCATGGTGTTTGCCTACGACAGCTTCATGCAGACCCTGCACAACCTGCGCAACGACGGCCAGTTGTGGCGCCTGCGTACCTGGGGCAGCGCCATCGACACCTGGTTCGGGCGTAGCGGACTGGCCTGGCACCTTGCGAAGCCGGTGCTGTCCTACCTGTCGCCGCGTTTCCACCCGTGGCGCCACGATAACCGCCAGCTGATCGCCGATTGGCTGCAAGATAACAGCGCCTCCTGGCGCCCGGTGCGGGCCAGGAGCGCATGAGGCAGCGGCGGTCCTGTATGCCACGGGGCGGAGCTGTCATAATGTGCGTTCCGCAGCGAGGAACGACAGAGAGGAAGAACAAGTGATTCGTTACATGGGCACGCGCAAGAACGACACGGGCGCTATTGTCTACGTGTTCATCGTGAACGGCCTCGAGAAAGAGGTGCGCGAACATGCGCTGAAGCAGCATCCCGGCTGCTACGAAGCCTTGCCGGCCTCGGCCAAGGCAAAGATCGCCGCCAACCGCAACTGGCTGTCGAAGGCGTGATGTCGTGCCGCATCGCCGGCCGTGCCGGGTTTGCCGGGTTTGCCCGCATTGCTGCGGGCGCCGTGCTGGCCTGCGCCTGCGCCGGTGCGGCGGCGCTGCCGTCGACCTTCGAGCCGACCGTCGGCAGCGCCTTGCTTTGCCGTAGCCAGCTCGATAACGCCTATTTCCATTCCTACCTGACCACCGCCTTCGGCCCGGCCTACAAGCACGAACAGGGCGCCTACTGGTTCAAGCTCGACGGCACCCTGTGGGGCAAGCCGGTCAAGGAAATCATGGTCAGCGACGACACGAGCGAGCTGGTGTTCGTGGCCGCCGTCAGCGACAGCAAGCCGGAAGAGCTGGCCGAAGCGATCCGCACCAGCGCCGGCATTCGCCACCGCGCAGTCGACGCCTCGCCCTATCCCTTACGCGTATCAAACCCCGGCAGCGTCATCGCTTATCAGAACGACAAATCCAAAATATACTGCGCAAGATACAAACCCTTGCCGCCGGCACCCTAGTTTTTCATGTACAACAATTACTTCAGCCTGAAGGGCGCGCCGTTCTCGATCGCGCCCGACCCGCGCTACCTGTTCATGAGCGAGCGCCATCGCGAGGCGCTGGCCCACCTGCTGTACGGGATCGGCAGCGGCGGTGGCTTCGTGCTGCTGACCGGGGAAATCGGCGCCGGCAAGACCACGGTCTGCCGCTGCTTCATCGAGCAGGTGCCGAGCAATTGCAGCCTGGCGTACATCTTCAATCCGAAGCTGACCGTGGGCGAACTGCTGCAGTCGGTCTGCGAGGAGTTCCGCATCGCCGTGCCGGCGGGGCAGGGCGGCGTGAAAGCCTATGTCGACGCCATCAACGACCACCTGCTGGCCTCGCACGCCCAAGGCCGCAACAACGTGCTGGTCATCGACGAGGCGCAGAATCTGTCGGCCGAGGTACTCGAGCAATTGCGTCTGCTGACCAACCTGGAGACCAGCGAACGCAAGCTGCTGCAGATCATCCTGATCGGCCAGCCGGAACTACGCACCATGCTGGCGCGTCCGGAACTGGAACAGCTGGCCCAGCGTGTGATCGCGCGCTACCACCTGGGGCCGCTGTCCGAGCCTGAAACCGGCGCGTATATCGCGCACCGGATGGCGGTGGCGGGCTTCCAGGGCGCGCCGGTGTTCCCGAACGCGGTCGTGCCGCTGGTACACCGGATCACCCACGGCGTACCGCGCCGCATCAACCTGCTGTGCGACCGCGCCTTGCTGGGCGCCTATGTCGAGAACAGCCGCGAAGTCACGCGCAAGATCCTGCGCACGGCGGCGGCCGAGGTGTTTGCCGGCGAAGCCATCGCCGTGACGCGATCGCCGCGCTGGCCGCTGGTGGCCGGCGGCGTGCTGGCCGGCGCCGTCCTGAGCGCGGCCGCCGCCTGGCAGGTGCTGCCGCATGGCGCGGCGCCGCAGGCCGCCGCTGCCGCCCCGGCGCAGAAGATCAAGCCGGTCCAGGCCGCGGCTGCCCCGGCGCCGAAGACGGGTTTGCCGGCCGCCCATGCCGACGAAGCGACGGCGCTGCGCGCGCTGGCGACCCTGTGGGGCACCGCAATGCCGACCGGCGAGCCCTGCCAGGCGGCGCTGCGCCTCAACCTGCGCTGCCACCAGGGCAAGGGCGGGCTGTTCGAACTGCGCCAGCTCGACCGTCCAGCTGTGATCACCTTGCGCGACGGCGCCAGGACGGGCTATGCCGTGCTGGTCGGCATGGACGAGCAGGCCGCCACCTTCGAGGCGGGCGGCAAGCGCGAACGCGTGGAACTGGCCGCGCTGGCGCTGCGCTTCACCGGCGAATTCACCACTTATTGGAAAGTCGCGCGCAGCTTCCGCGACCAGCTCGCCGTCGGCGACCAGGGGCCGGACGTGGACTGGCTGGCAAGCCAGCTGGCACGCCAGGCCGGCGCCACGCCGCCGCCCGCGCAGCAGCCTTTCAATGCGCGCACCCAGGAATGGTTGCGCGCCTTCCAGACCAAACAGAACCTGAAGGCCGACGGCGTGGCCGGACCGCGTACCTTCATGCGCCTGAACCAGCTGGGCGGCGTGAATGAGCCGCGCCTGCTCGCCGCCGCCAGGACGGGACAATAAATGTCGTACATTCTCGAAGCACTCAAGAAGGCGCAGGCCGAACGCCAGCTGGGCAGCGCCCCGGATATCCACGCGCCTGCGCCCACCCACGTGCCTGCCGCGGCCACGCGTACCAGCCGCACGCCGCTCCTGATCGGCTTGTCGGCCGGGATTGCGATTGCCGCTGTCGCGGGCGTGCTGGTCTGGCGTGCGCAGGCGCCTGCGACCGCATCGGCGCCTGCCGCCGTGCTGGCTGGGAATGGGCCGGCGCAGGGCAGGGCGGCTGCGCCGGTTCCCCCTCCGGCGCCCCCGACCGAAGCCGTGATGCCGGTGCCAGCGCCTGCCAGCCAGGCCGGCACAGCGGCGCCGGTTCCTGCGCCTGCCCGCGAAGCCGTCGCACCGGCGCCGACGCAGGCGCTTGCAAACGAGGCAGGGACGCCAGCGCGCACGCCAGGCACCGCAGCGCCTGCCGCAGCACCGGCCGCCGCGCCCACCCCATCCGCGCGCAAGCCGGCGCAGCCGGAACCCGCGGCAGCGCCTGCACCGCGCGTGGCCGCGGCGCCCGCCCCCGCCAGCCCGGAAGCCGTCTACCTGCCTGCGCCGGCGCCTGCGCGCGCTCCCGATCCGGCACCGGTTGCACGCGCACCCGAGCCGGTCGACGACAACCTGCGCACCTTGCAGCAATTGCCGGAAGCGCTACAACGCGAGGTACCGCGGGTCAGTGTCGGCGGTTATATCTATTCGCCGAATCCGTCGGATCGCCTGCTGCTGGTCGACAAGACCCTGCGCCGCGAGGGCGAAGAGCTGGCGCCCGGCCTGGTGCTGGAACGCCTGATGCCGAAATATGCCGTGATGAATTACCGGGGTACCCGCTATCGTGTCGCATATTGATTGTGGCGTTGAGCGCGGGCCGGTGCTGGCCGTGGTCGGCTGGTCCGGCAGCGGCAAGACGACCTTGCTCGAATTTTTAGTTGCCTCCCTGGCGCAGCGCGGCCTGCGCGTCAACGTCGTCAAGCACAGCCACCACGATATCGTGCTCGAGCCGCCGCAGAAGGACAGCGCGCGCCTGCGCATGGCTGGCGCGGCCGAGGTGATGATCGCCTCGCCCTACCGCTACGCCATCATGCGCGAGTTGCGCGGGGAGGGCGAACCGAGTTTGCAGGAACAGTTGGGGCGCCTGACTCCGGCCGATTTGACCCTGGTCGAAGGCTACAAATGGGAAGCGTTACCGAAGCTGGAAGTCTTCCGGCCCGGATTTGGGCGGCCGCCTCTGTATCCCGACGATCCGCTGGTGGTGGCGGTGGCCTCGGACGTGCCGGCGCCCGGCAACCTGGCGCTTGGCCCAGCCTGGCTGGACCTGAATGCGCGCGACAGCGTCTTGGCCTGGCTCAGCAACTGGATCATGACAAAGCCTAAAGTTTCTCAGGGTTAAGCCGTTAAGGAGGGATAACCCTTTACAGGAGACTGAAATGGACGTCCTCGCCATCGCCAAGCTATCCACCACCATGGCCGAAACCGGCAACAAGCAAGAAGTTGCGACGACCATGCTGAAGAAGCAGCAAGACATCCAGCGTAACCACGCCAGCCAGCTGATCGAGGCGATCCAACCGCCGCCGCAGCCGGCGCAAAACCTGCCGGCTCACCTGGGCAATACCATCAACACCACGGCCTGAATGAACAACGCCGCGTCATGACGCGGCGTTTTTGTTGTCAAGGTCAGTGAAAAGCGCGCAGAATGCGCGCTTCGCCGGACGCGTCGGCGTAACGCTCGTTGGCCTCGCGCGTGGCTTCCATCATGCGGGTCAGTTGCGCGTCTTCGAAGCGTTCGAGTTCTTCGTTGGCGGCATTGAGCGCCATGGCCAGCTTGGCGCGCGCGGTCTGGTAGAGCACGCTGGTGTAGTGATCGGTATTCTTCAGCAGTTCTTCCGCGTTTTCGATCACGAGGCGCAGGTCGCCGATCAGCCGCTCCTGCGTTTGGGGGTGGTTGTCGTTCGGAGTTTCCATTGCTTTCACCCTAAGCCGGTTAGTCACGTCTTAAAATATAAACAAGGACTTCCGGTCGCGTTTGTCTGATCGCAAACGCACGAAGCTCAGCCCGGCAGCCCCATTTACGCCACAGTAATCTGCACGTCGCCCACCGTCACGCGCTGGCCGGCGCGGATTTTCGCGGTCTTGCGCAGTTCCTGCTTGCCATCGACCGACACCACGCCGCTGGCCACGATGTTCTTGCCGGCGCCGCCGCTGTCGCACAAACCCACCAGTTTCAACAGCTGGTTGAGTTCGACGAACTCGGATGTCAGTTCGAAAGTTGTCTTTTGCATTCTATCCTCGGGAAAAATTGTGGGGCGTACGGTTGAGGACGCCACTAGGTCCTTGCGCATCGCCCCACACACCGTCACGCCGGGTCCGGCCGCGTCATGTCGATCGGAACGATCCATTCGTTGAACTGTTCCTCGCTGACGTGGCCCGATTGCAGGGCTGCCTCGCGCAGCGTAATGCCTTCGTGTTGGGCATGCTTGGCGATCTGCGCGGCGCGATCATACCCGATGTGCGGCGCCAGTGCGGTCACCAGCATCAGCGACTGCTCCATGAGCTCGCCGATGCGGGCACGGTTCGGCTCAATGCCCTGGGCGCAATGCTCGTCGAAGGAACGCATGCCGTCGGCCAGCAGGCGCGCGCTTTGCAAAAAGTTATGCGCGATCATCGGCTTGAACACGTTCAGCTCGAAGTTGCCCTGCGAGCCGCCGATGGTAATCGCCACGTCGTTGCCGAACACCTGGCAGCACAGCATCGTCATCGCTTCGCACTGGGTGGGATTGACCTTGCCCGGCATGATCGAGCTGCCCGGTTCGTTTTCCGGGATCGTGATCTCGCCCAGGCCCGAGCGCGGGCCGGACGCCATCCAGCGGACGTCGTTGGCAATCTTCATGAGCGCGGCCGCCAGGGTCTTGAAGGCGCCGTGGGCTGCGACCAGGGCGTCGTGCCCGGCCAGGGCCGCGAACTTGTTGGCCGCCGACTTGAACGACAGCCCGGTGCGCGAGCCGAGCTCGGCGGCGATGCGCGGCGCGAACTCGGGATGGGCGTTCAGGCCGGTGCCGACCGCCGTGCCGCCGGCGGCCAGGGCCAGCAGGCCAGGCAGGGAGGCGCGGATCGCGGACTCGGAGAACTCGAGCTGGGCGACGTAGCCGGAAAACTCCTGGCCCAGCGTCAGCGGCGTGGCGTCCTGCAGGTGGGTGCGGCCGATCTTGACGATGTCGGCGAAGTCGCGCGACTTCACCGTCAACGTCGCGCGCAGGCGCGCCAGGGCCGGCAGCACTTCCTTCGACACGGCGATCGCCGCCGCCACGTGCATCGCGGTGGGGAAGATGTCGTTCGAGGATTGCCCCATGTTGACGTGGTCGTTCGGGTGCAGCAGGCGCGCCTCGCCGCGCTCGCCGCCCATCAGCTCGGAGCCGCGGTTGGCCAGCACCTCGTTCATGTTCATGTTGCTCTGGGTGCCGGAGCCGGTCTGCCACACAGCTAGGGGGAATTCCTGCGGGTGCTTGCCGTCAAGGACTTCATCGGCGGCAGCCATGATGGCGTCGGCCTTTTCCTTCGGCAGCTTGCCGAGCGAACGGTTGACGGCGGCGGCGGCGCGCTTGACCTGGGCCAGCGCGGCCACGAGTTCCGGCGCCATCTTTTCGCTGGAAATGTGGAAGTGGTGCAGGGAACGCTGGGTCTGCGCGCCCCATAAATGGCCTGACGGTACTTCGATCGGGCCAAAGCTGTCTTTTTCGATGCGGTTTTCCATTGGCGGTCCTGTTATTTCGAAGGCTGGAGCTAAAGAGTGTAGCGCAACACCCGTTAATTACGCTGAAGCTACAAATTCGACTCTGCATATGGCGATTCGCCCTTTCCACATCTTGCCTGGCCTGCTGCTGACCTGCGCGGCGCTGGCCCCCGCCCACGCTGCCGAACTCAGCGATGCACGCGTGCTGTCGTATATCGGCCAACCGCTTTCCGCCGAGGTTGAATTGACCATGGTCGAGGACGCGTCGAAACCGGTCCAGGCCCAGTTGGCACGCGCCGACGTCTACCGCGGCGCGAACATTGCCATGCCGCCGGCGCTCTCCGGCCTCGACATTGCTGTGATCCACAAGGGCGGCAAACAGTTCCTGCGTCTGGCTTCGGTCAAGCCGGTTGAGACCAAGCACTTGCACGTGTACCTGGAGCTGGTCGACGGCGGCCAGCGCGCGGTGCGCCTGGTCACGCTGTGGCTGACGCCGGACCCGAATCCGGCGCCGCCACCGCCACCTGTCCCGCCAGTTGCCGTGGCGCCCGTTGCTGCGCCCATTCCCGCGCCAGCCGTGGCAGCGGCGCCAGCGCCGGCGCCGGCCAGGGTGGCCAGCGCGCCGCCGCTGCGTCGACCTGCGCCGCCCAAGCGCCATCCGGCGTCCGCTGCGCCCCACGATGAGTCGAAACAGCCCGTTGCCGATGCCAGGCCCGCCACGCCCGCGAAGCACGGTGGCAAAGCCGTGGCAACAGGCCACAAGCCGGCCGAGGTTGCGGCGCCCGCCTGCGCACCCGTCCCGTCTGCAGCCGAGACGAATGCCTGCGCCGTCCTTGGCGCAAAGAACGACGCCCTGCGCCAGCAACTCGGCCATCTCGAGGGCAAGGTCAAGGTGCTGCAAGCGGCGGCAGGCGTGAAGCCGGCTGTCGAGGCCGAGGCCGTGGCGGTGGCGAAGCCGGACGCCACGCCTGAGGCCGCGGCGCAAGCGCATCCTGGCACCGCGCCGGAAACCCACTCGGAGGCACAACCGGAATCGCAGCCGGAATCGCAGCCGGAAGCCCATGAGCAGGCCAAGCCCGAAGCCAAGCCGGACACGAAGCCGAAATCGGCGCCACGCATCCACCGCAAGCCGAAGCCGCCGGCGCCGCCCGAGGAGCCGACGCCCTGGCTGGCCATCCTCGGCGCGATTGCCGGCTTGCTGGCGCTGGCCGGCGGGGTCGTGCTGCTGCGCCGCCGCCGTGCGGCTGCCGGCAAGGTCTTGCAGGCCGGCCGCGAACCGGAAGTCGTGGTGCTTCCGCAGGATGGCAGTGCCGGGGCGGCGGGGAAACCGAACTTCATGGCTGCGGTGAAGGCGCGCCTGATGGCGGTGCGCCTCGGCAAGCGCCCGGCAAAAGCCGCGCGCATCGAGCCGGAAGTGCCTGAAGCGAAGCCGGTTACCCAGCCTGAATAAGGCCGGGAAGGGCGCGCACGAATTGGTCTACACAAGCTGGAAAATTCGGTTATACTGAATTCGCTGGTTAATAAAACCACAAAAAAACGGCCCCAGGGTCTGGCGCAGCCACCACCGATAGCGTGGCGCGGGAACCGGATCTACGTCGCAAGGCGCCTGGGTACGGAAGCGGTTGACTGCCAACAGCGGCAGGCGACGCCGGATGCAACCGGCAAAGAGGCGGCACCAGGACTAGCCTGGTGTTCGCTCTCCGAATTCATGCGAGCGGATGCAGTTCCGCTGGCAGCAAAAAAAGGCGCCCGTTGGCGCCTTTTTTGTTTTGTCCTGCCGGATTCGCTCCATGTCAGCCCGCTGGGCATATTCTACGGGGCAAGAAAAAAGCGCCCGCAGGCGCTTTTCGATGGGATGTGAACCTTGCTCAGTGTGCGCACATGGAGCGGTCGAGCTGGCCCATCCATGGTTCGGTGATGTCGCGTACCGCGCGGTCGTTGGCCATGATCTGCTTCAGCAGGTCGATCTTGCGCAGGCGGCGCGCGCCTTCCAGGGCAGGGACGCCGCTGGCGGCTGCGCTGGCCTGCGTGGCGCATTGATGTTGCAGCTGGTCGAAACCGTTCCAGTCACCCGATTGCGCGGCGGCAGCCATCTGGCCCGTCAGGCCGGCAATATTTTCGTACATGGCGAGGACTTCGTTCTGGTTCATGTTGGCACCGCGACAATTTTCTTCCGGACGGATGACCGGTTGTCCTCCTTTTACGGCAGCGTTCCTGGAAACTTTAGGCCTTTTGCTAAAAAATTTTGAAATTATTTTCGTCAATACACGTCTGCGCGTTTGCCGATACCTCTGATTTGCCTCATGGGGATATCATGGGAAATATGCGGCCGAGAACTTCGGTCCGAATGTCCGAGTCGAAGCTCAACGCATGCCGGACGTCCTGAACAACATAAGGAATACCATGACATCTCGCTGGACCCCGACCAGGACCGCCCTGGCCCTGGCCTTCGTTGGCGCCACCCTCGGCGCGCAGGGCTTTGCCTTTGCCCAGGACGCAGCCGGCAGCGCCGCGCCTGCCGCCGGCAAGAACGCCACCAATGCCGCCGGCAAGCCCGCCGCCATGACCGTGCTGCCGGGCGACGATTTCTTCGCCTATGCCAACGGCGACTGGCTGGCGAAAACCGAGATCCCGGCCGACCGCGGTTCCTGGAGCGCCATGGGCGCGCTGGCCGAAGACACGAATACCCGCATCGCGAAAATGATCGAGGAACTGGGCGCCGCCAAGGGCACCTCCGGCGAGGCGCGCAAGGTGGCCGACTTCTACGCCGCCTACATGGACGAAGCGGCGATCGAGAAGCGCGGCCTGGCGCCGATCAAGCCGATGCTGGCGCAGATCGCCGCCATCAAGGACAAGGCCGCGCTGGTGCATGCGCTGGGCGCCTCGGTGCGCGCCGACGTCGATCCGCTGAACTCCACCGATTTCTTTACCGAAAACCTGTTCGGGGTCTGGGTCGCACAGGGCCTGACGGATTCCTCGCGCAACCTGCCTTATCTGCTGCAGGGCGGCCTGGGCATGCCCGACCGTGCCTACTACCTCGAGAACAACACGCGCATGGCCGAGCTGCGCACCAAGTACCAGCAACACATCGCCGTGATGCTCAAGCTGGCCGGCTTCGACAAGAGCGACGAGCGCGCCGCCCGCGTGTTCGAACTCGAACTGGCGCTGGCGCAAACCCATGCCAGCCGCGAGGACTCGAGCGACATCCAGAAGTCGAACCATGTCTGGACCCTGAAGGATTTCACAGCCAAGGCGCCCGGCATCGACTGGAACGCCTTCTTCAAGGCCGCGCGCCTGTCCGGCCAGGAGCGCTTCCAGGTCTACCACCCGAGCGCGGTGACCGGTGCGGCGCGCCTGCTGGCCAATGCCGACGTCGCAACCTGGCGCGATTACCTGGCCTTCCACAAGCTCAACGGGTATGCCAGCCTGCTGCCGAAAGCCTTTGCCGACCAGCGCTTCGAATTCAACGGCAAGGCCCTGACTGGCACGCCGCAGCAGTCGCTACGCTGGAAGCGCGCGCTGGCCGCCACCAACGAGGGCATGGACGAAGCTGTCGGCAAGATCTATGTGGGGCGCTATTTCCCGGCTGCGGACAAGGCGCGCGTGCAAAAGATGGTCGCCAACATCATCGAAGCCTTCAGCCAGCGCATCGACAAGCTCGAATGGATGGCGCCGGCCACCCGCGCCCAGGCCCAGGCCAAGGTGAAATCGCTGTACGTGGGCGTGGGTTACCCGGATGCGTGGAAATCCTACGATGGCCTGGCCGTGAAGCGCGACGACGCCTTCGGCAATGCCGTGCGCGCCGAGGAATTCCATTACGAGCAGGAGCTGGCCAAGCTCGGCAAGAAGCCGCAGCGCACCGACTGGGCGATGCCGCCGCAACTGGTGAATGCCGTGAATTTGCCGCTGCAAAACGCGCTGAACTTCCCCGCCGCCATCCTGCAGCCGCCGTTCTTCGATCCGAAGGCCTCCGACGCCGTGAATTACGGCGCGATCGGCGCCATCATCGGCCACGAGATCAGCCACAGCTTCGACGACCAGGGCGCCCAGTTCGACGCCCAGGGCCGGCTGCGCGACTGGTGGACCAAAGAAGACCTGGCCCACTTCAAGGCTGCATCAAGCAAGCTGGTAGCGCAGTACAACACCTACAAGCCTTTCCCGGACCTGGCGGTGAACGGTCAACTCACCCTGAGCGAAAACCTGGCCGACCTGGCCGGCCTGCAGGCCGCCTTTGACGCCTACCAGGCCTCGCCTGCGGGCAAGGCGGCAGGCGCCGAGGGCGAGCGCCAGTTCTTTACCGGTTTCGCCCAGGGCTGGCGCACCAAGATGCGCGAAGCCTCGCTGCGCCGCGCCGTGCTGACCGACGGCCATGCGCCGGCCCAATACCGCACCTACATCGTGCGCAACCTGGACGGCTGGTACAAGGCCTTCGACGTCAAGCCGGGCCAGTCGCTCTACCTGGCGCCGCAGGACCGGGTGCGCATCTGGTGATGGCGGACGCTTCCCAACCCGACGACCCGCTGGATCGGATCGCGCGCCGTACGCTCGACCATTACGAGCGCAACGCCCGGCAATTCTTTGCCGGGACGATCGATCACGACGTCAGCCAGAACGTCGCGGCGCTGCTCGGTGCAATCGAGGCGCCGGCGCCGTTCACGCTGCTCGACCTCGGTTGCGGGCCGGGGCGCGATTTGAAAACCTTCAGCGCGCTCGGGCACCGCGCCGTCGGCCTCGACGGATCGGGCGAGTTCGCGACCATGGCGCGCGCATACAGCGGCTGCGAGGTCTGGCACCAGGACTTCCTGCACCTGGACTTGCCGCATGCGGTGTTCGACGGCGTGTTTGCGAATGCCTCGCTGTTCCACGTGCCGAGCGCCGCGCTGCCCGGGGTGCTGGCCGCCCTGTTCGACGCCCTGAAGCCGGGCGGCGTGCTGTTCAGCTCAAACCCGCGCGGGCACAACGAAGAAGGCTGGAACGGGCCGCGCTACGGTAGCTATTACGATTACCCAACCTGGGAACGCTACCTGGTTGCGGCGGGGTTCATTCCGCTGCGCCATTACTACCGCCCCGAAGGCATGCCGCGCGAGCAGCAGCCCTGGCTGGCCAGCCTGTGGCGCAGGCCTGATGCGCGCTCCTTATGCGGGCCTTAAGGCGTACTGCTAATGTTAACGAACGTACAGAGACGCCCAACAATCGGGCTTAAGGTGGGGCTTCGTTTCACTACACCGAAGAGGTACTGACATGAACGAGGACCAAATCAAGGGCAAGGCCAAGGACGTTGGCGGCAAGATCCAGCAGAAAGTCGGCGAAGCCGTGGGCAGCCGCCAGCAGCAGTCCGAAGGACTGTCGAACCAGGCCGAAGGCAAGGTCCAGGAAAAGAAGGGCGATCTGAAAGACATCGTCAAGGGCAACCGCTGATCCGGACCTTCTCATAGTGCAACAGCCGCGATGCGTCGCGGCTGTTTTGTTTTCTGGTGGGCGCATTCCGCGCCCGTGGCGGCCGCCGGCCGCCCGTAACAAATCTAGGACTTGTCGTCTTCCTCGACCTTGTCGCCCAGCGCATCCTCCACGTACAGCATCTGCACCAGCACTTTCAGGGCAGCCGTCAGCGGCGTCGCCAGCGCCACGCCGGCAAAACCGAACAAGGTACCGAAGATCAATTGCATCGCGATGATCAGCGCCGGCGGCAAATCGACGGCACGCGACTCGATCATCGGCTGCAGGATATAACCCTGCACCAATTGGATGCCGGCGAACAGCAGGACCACGTACAGCGCCATGTCGGGACTGATCGAAAACGCGATCAGCACGGCCGGCACGCCCGCCATGATGGGGCCGACGTAAGGCACGAAATCGAGCAGCCCGGCGATGATGCCGAGGATCAGTGCCAGCGGCACGCCGAGCAGGCTCAGGCCGACGGAAGTGACCACGCCGACGATCAGCATCGACACCGACGTGCCCAGCAGCCAACTGGACAGGTTGTCGCCCATTTTGTTCAGGACCTGGCGCGCGCGCGGCCGCTTCGGCTGCGGGACCAGCTTGATGAAGCCGCCTGTATACAAATGCGGCGAAGCGGCGAAATAAATGCCGACCACCATGATGATGACGACGTTGCCGATCGCCCCGAAAATACCGGTAAAGAACAGGCCGGCGTTCGGCATCATCGATGACATTTGCTTGACGGCGTCTTCCGGCGCCGGCAATTCCGATGCCACGCGTTGCAGCAGCGGATGTTCCTTGACGAACTCTTGCAGCTTCTCGATCGATTGCGGAACCGCCTCGGCCAGCTTGCCCGACTGTTCGGAGATCTGCGGCGCCATGGCCCAGCCGCCGAGCCCGATCACGGCAAACAGCAGCAGCACCACGACCGCCAGGGCGATCTGCCGCTTCATCCCGGTACGGTGCGCCAACAGGTCGCTCAGCTTATAGAGCAGCACCGAGAACAGTATGCAGGCAAAGATCAGCAGCAGGGCGTCGACCGCGAACCAGACGGCCGCCAGGCCGAGAATGAAAAGGACGGCGAGGCCGTCGATAAGGGCGCCCCTTTTCATCAGCTTGCGCTTGGGTGTGCCCTCGGATGCGTCATGGTGGCGGACTGCGGGTGAAGTGTGTTCGTTCATCTGGCGCTCGATTATCAAAAGGATAACTGCACACTATCATCACGTCAGCACAACCGGCGCATGGATGAGCATGGATGTGGCGTTGAAGAATGTGGACGAGCTGTGTGCGTGGCCGTACAGATGGGCTCGAGGAGCGGGCGTATTCTGGACCCATCGCGCGGCACATCGACCGCGCCTACTACGCAAGGAGAACGACCATGAATGAAGATCAAGTAAAAGGCAAACTGAAAGACATCGGCGGCAAAATCCAGGAAGAAGCCGGCAAGCTGGTCGACAGCCCTGAAACCGAAGCGAAGGGCCTGAAAAACCAGGTCGAAGGCAAGACCCAGGAAAAATACGGCGATGCCAAGGAAACGCTGAAAGACGGCATCGACCGCGTCTGACCGGCACGCAGGCCAGCCTTAACACTGGTTTGAGCGAAAAAAAGCCCCCGGCGTCGATGACGCCGGGGGCTTTTTTTATACAAACCGTCGATAAAGCGATTACTGGACTTCGTAGGCGCCGATGTCGATCGTGCCGCCCATGGTCGAACGGGTCGAGTACGACGCGGTGTGCTTGTAGCTGGCGGTCGGCTTCAGTGCCAGG